>JAGBGW010000290.1 GCA_017935825.1 Clostridia bacterium | reverse complement strand
TTGCACTGGCTGACTTCGCCAAGCAGAACGGGACCGGTGCCGGGTTCTACGGAGAAGTCGTGATACATGCGCTGCTGTACGTGGATGGATTCGCCGGGAGTCAGACGGATCTGGGTGCCTGCAGGCACGGTATACGTGCGGCCGTCGGAATAGATGGTGACGTCGGAATCGTAATCGATGGACTCATCCTCATGGCTGTTGTAAACGCGGATCAGCACGTTGCCGCCGCCGCGGTTGATGATATCCTCGGTCTTGTACCAGTGGAAATGGTTCAGTGCATACTGGCTTTCCTTCAGATACAGAAGCTTTTCTGCATAAACCTTGGGATACTTCTCGGGCATGGAACGGTTGCCGTTGCGGATGGTGATCAAAGAGAAACCGATCTTGTCAAAGTCGCCCATGCCGTAGTCGGTGATGTCCCAGCCCAGCATGCATTCGCGTACTTCGTCATAGTCGTGACCGATGTTCTCCCACTGCTCAGGGGTAAAGTGGCAGAAGGGCGGCAGATAGCAATGATACTTTTCGCACATTGCCTCCAGTTCTTTCAAAGCTGCATTGATTTCAGAACGTTTCATAAAAATCTCCTCATATCAAATTTTTGGGAAAAGGATTCCGTGTTCAAATGTTACATCCATTATATGTGATGCGCAGAAGTATTGCAATCGAATATTGAATAGGTTCGGAAAGAAAACCAATATCCCCAAAACTGTTTTACAACGCAAACGCCAAAACGGGGGCGGCGGGAGCGAGCCCCCGCCCTACAATGTTTGATATACCTCCAAACAAAAACGGATGCACCAATGCATGTACATCCGTTTTCAACCATATTCATCTTGCGATGCATCGCATCGCAAATTTCACATCGCGCAGCGATATTTCACTTGTCCCGAAGGGACAAATTTCACCTTGCCGCAGGCAAGATTTCACTGCAGGAGAAGATTACTTCTCCTGCTTCGGCGGATAATCGCGTACGTCGTAGACCACCGCGGTGGTGCCGGGTGCTTCCAGACGTCTCCAGTTGGGGTCTTCCGGGTGACCGTGACCCGTCCAGGTGGAGGAGAACACGCCCTTTTTGCCCTCTTCGCCTGCAAGAATTCTTCTGTCAAGATCGGCATAAATGTCGATGTACTCAGGTACGATGGGAGCGCCGTTGTGTGCAGGGCAGATGATGCGGATGTCGTCCTTTCTTGCCAGCAGCTTTTCCATGTTGGAAAGGTGGTCTTCCAGACGTTTTCTGGGTTCGTCGTCGTAGCCGATCAGCAGCACCTGACCGGGGTCGATCTCGTCGCCGGAGAAGAGAATTTTTTTGTCCAGATCAAGGTATGCAAGGGAGCCGGGGCTGTGGCAGGGAATGGCAATCACTTCGATGCGGCGGCCGCCCAGGTCGAAGATGTGACCTTCTTCGATGATCTTGATCTCGTAATCCAAAGGATATTCATCTTCGCTTCGTGCGTCGTCGCCAACAGTGAACACCGTCTTTGCCTCGGTGGCGGCATAGGCGCTCATGTACACATCTTCAAAGAAACCGTTGCCGCCGGTATGGTCAAAATGACCGTGGGTGTTGACCACAAATACAGGCAGGTCGGTGATGGTGGAAACAAACTCTTTTAAGTTGTTGCGGCTCATGCCCGTGTCCACCAGCATGGCCTTTTCTTCGCCGATCAGAAGGAAGCTGTTTGCCACCAATGTGTCAAGACACCAGGTGCCAGGATCGATCTGCCAGGCGCGGAAATCTCTGTCTTTTGCCATAAAAAATCCTCCGTTGAAAAATATGGAATTGTTGCATGAAAACGTGCTTGATTTCCCTTATTTTACAACATTTTTTCAAAAAAAGTAAAGTGTGGATTTTTATAGGCAGCACAAGGGTTTTCTTCGACATCTTTCACACATTGCACCCAAAATGCGCAAAAGGTATTGACATTGCATCACGTGGTGATAAAATATCCTTGCAAGGTTTAGTGATTCTAAACTTTCGGTTTATTTTAACGAAACTTGATGCGAGGGGAGGAAGGCATAAGTGAACATCGGTGAAAAAATCAGACGTCTGCGCCAGCAGTGCGGTCTGACACAGCAGGAACTGGCTGACAGAACGGAGCTTTCCAAGGGCTATATTTCGCAGCTGGAAAGCGAAATGACGTCACCCTCCATTGCCACGCTGACGGATCTTCTGGAGGCATTGGGCACGAATCTGGGTGACTTCTTCAACGAAAAATCCCAGACGATCGTCTTCCACCGTGACGACGCCTTTGAAAAAAGCGATGAACAACTGGGTCACAGCATCCGCTGGCTTGTCCCCAACGCACAGAAGAACGATATGGAACCCATTTTGATGACGCTGGAACCGGGCGGCACTTCCGAGCCCGACGATCCTCACAGCGGTGAGGAGTTCGGCTACGTGCTTTCGGGAAGCCTTGTCCTTCACATGGGCCCCCAGCGCCTGAAGCTGAAAAAAGGCGACAGCTTCTATTTTTCCAGCGACGCCGTTCATTCTTTGGAAAACACGGGTAAAACGCAGGCGCAGGTGCTTTGGGTATCCTGCCCGCCCTCGTTCTGATATTTGAAGTAAAGCACCTGTCTTGGAGGATAATTTCCATGCCGAAAGATACGCATCTGATCGATCTGAATGATATTTACGTAGATTACGCCGGTGACGGCGTACTTGCGCTTGAAAATTTAAATCTGTATATCCGCGAAAACGAGTTTGTCACCCTGCTTGGCCCCTCGGGCTGCGGCAAGTCCACCACCCTTCGCATCATCGGCGGCTTTGTAAAGCCCACGCAGGGTACCGTAAGACTCAACGGTGAGGATATCACCGACATGCCGCCTCATAAGCGCCCTGTCAACACCGTTTTCCAGAAATACGCACTGTTCCCCAACATGGACGTATTTGAAAACGTTGCCTTCGGTCTTCGCATCGCCAAGGTCCCTGAAAAAGAGATCCGTGAGCGTGTGCAGAAGATGCTGGATCTGGTGGGTCTTTCCAAGTACGGTGACCGCCCTGTGGATTCCCTTTCCGGCGGTCAGCAGCAGCGCGTTGCCATCGCCCGTGCACTGGTCAACGAACCCAAAGTGCTTCTTCTTGACGAACCCCTGGGTGCACTGGACCTCAAGATGCGCCGCGGCATGCAGGAAGAACTCAAGCGCATGCATAAGACCCTTGGCATTACCTTCGTCTACGTCACCCACGATCAGGAAGAGGCAATGACCATGAGCGACACCGTCGTGGTCATGAACGACGGCATCATCCAGCAGATCGGCACGCCGCAGGATATTTACAACGAGCCCAAAAACGCATTCGTTGCAAACTTCATCGGCGAAAGCGACATCCTGCCCGGCATCATGCACGAACCCTATCTGGTGGAGTTTGACGGCGTGAAGTTTCCCTGTGTGGACAAAGGCTTTGAAACCCCCGAGGTGGACGTGGTCGTCCGTCCCGAGGATATCAAGATCACCACGCCCGAAGCTGGCATGATCCGCGCCACCATCGAAGAAGTCACCTTCATGGGTATTCATAATGTTATCCTCGCCCGAAGTGAAAACGGCTATCTTTGGCGCATCAAGGATACCGGCTCCTGGGAAGAAGGCAAGGCAGTTGGCCTTGTGATCGAACCCGACGGCATCCACATTATGCGTAAGCCCGTCAGCGAGGATGAGATGCCCCTGGAGGAGGTCGAAGCCATCGAAGAGGAGGGCATGGAGGATGAAACGTAAGTTTTTGGCTTCGCCCTACATCGTGTGGATGATGATCTTCATCGTGGTCCCCATGCTGATGATCGTCTACTATGCATTCACGCAGGACGGAAGTTTTTCCGTGGAGAACATGGTGCGCGCCTTTGGCGAACTGCCCATGACCGCACTTTGGCGTTCGCTTTACATGGCGTTTATCTCCACCGTCATCTGCATCATTTTGGGCTATCCCGCTGCGATGTGCCTTTGCTCCAAAAATTTGAAGCGCAAAAGTCTCATTCTTGTACTTTACATGGTACCCATGTGGATGAACTTCCTGCTTCGTACTTATGCATGGGCTGTTATTCTGGAGCGCACGGGCATCATCAATACCTTCCTTGCTTCCGTGGGACTGCCTCCGCAAAAGCTTCTGTACACCGACGGCGCAGTAATACTGGGTATGGTGTATAACTTCCTGCCCTTTATGATCATGCCCATCCATTCTTCCCTTTCCAAGATCGATCCCATGCTCATCGAAGCGGCAGAGGACTTGGGTGCAAACCGTGCGCGCGTATTTACCCGCGTCACCCTGCCCCTTTCTTTCCCCGGCATCGTGTCGGGCATCACCATGGTGTTCATGCCTGCCGCATCCACCTTCGCCATCTCTCAGCTCATGGGCAACAACACCCAGCAGCTGTTCGGTGAAATGGTGGAACAGCAGTTCCGTACCCTTTACAATTACAACTACGGCTCGGCGTTGAGCCTTGTACTGCTTGCACTGATGCTGCTTAGCATGGCGATCATGCGCAAGTTTGACAAAAATGGGGAAGGAGCGGCACTGCTGTGAAAAAAGGATTTTTACAGAAACTGTATCTTGGCATTTTGCTGATCTTCTTCTACGCACCGATCTTGATTCTGGTCATCTACTCCTTCAACGAGTCCAAGATCATGGGTCAGTGGACGGGTTTCACCTTCAAGTGGTATGCAGAGCTGCTTCGCGATGACAACGTCATCCAGGCGCTCTACGTCACCGTGGGCTGCGCAGTGATCGCGGCGCTGGTTTCCACCGTGGTGGGTACGGCCGCCGCCATCGGCATCCACAATATGCGCCCGGGCCCCCGAAACATTCTGGTCAACATCACCTACCTGCCGCTGGTAAACCCCGATATCGTAACGGGTGTTTCCTTGATGCTGCTGTTCATCTTCCTGAACATGCGCCTGGGATTCTTTACCATGCTGCTTGCCCATATCACCTTCAATATCCCCTACGTCATCTTCTCGGTCATGCCCCGTCTGCAGCAGATGAATCCCCATCTGTACGAAGCGGCGCTGGATCTTGGCGCAACGCCTCTGCAGGCGATCCGCCGTGTGGTCATCCCCGAGATCATGCCGGGCGTGGTATCGGGTCTGATCATGGCATTTACCATGTCGCTGGATGACTTCGTCATCTCCCGCTTCACCTCCGTTGAAGCACAGAACCTTGCGATGCTGATCTACTCCCGCACCAGAACGGGCGTCGATCCCACCATTAACGCACTTTCTGCCATCATGTTCGTCAGCGTCATTACACTGCTTTTGATTGCAAACCGCAAGTCCCTGACTGCGGACAGCAAAGATCATCACTAAAATACATTCTCAAAAAAGGAGACTTCCCCAATGAACAAAAAAATTGCTCTTGTGTTGGTTCTCGTTTTGGTACTGCCTGCGCTGCTGGGCCTTACCGCCTGCGGCAGCAAAAAGCCGGTACTGCATGTGTACAACTGGGAAGATTATATCGACCCCGCTGTCATCGATATGTTTGAAGAAGAATACGGCGTCACCGTCAAGTACTCCGCTTTCACCACCAACGAAGACATGTTTGCGCTTCTGCAAAGCGGCGCCACCAGCTACGACGTCATCTTCCCTTCTGACTACATCATCGAGCGCATGATCGCAGAAGACCTGATCGCCGAGATCGATTATAGTCTCCTTCCCAATTTTGAGCACATTGCGCCTGAGTTTGCCAGCGGCGTCGGCTACGACCCCGAGGCAAAGTACAGCGTGCCTTATATGTGGGGCACCGTGGGCATCCTGTATAACACCACCATGGTATCCGAACCCATCACCTCCTGGGAAGTGCTTTGGGATCCCCAGTATGACGACAACATCCTGATGCTGGACTCCATCCGCGACTCCCTTGGCATCACCTTGAAATATCTTGGCTACTCTTTGAACTCCCGCGATGCAGCGGAACTGGAAGAGGCAAAGCTGGCACTGATCGATCAGAAAGAGTACGTTCTTTCCTACGTGGTCGATCAGGGTAAGGACAAGATGGTGCGCGGCGAGGCAGCAATGGCAGTTGTATGGAGCGGCGATGCAGCCTATGCAATGGCACAGAATCCCGATCTTGATTATGTGATCCCCGAGGAAGGTTCCAACATTTGGGTCGATGCAATGGTCATCCCTGCAAACTCCGAAAATCAGGAACTGGCACACGCATTCATCGACTTCATGTGCCGCCCCGACATCGCACAGATGAACGCTGAATACATCGGCTACTCCTCTCCCAACGCTACGGCAGTGGCCAACATGGATTCTGCCATCAGCGGTGACGAGCGCTTCTATCCCTCCCCTGAAGTCATCGCAAACTGCGAGTACTTCCACGATCTGGGCGACGACCTCGACATGTACAACGAAATGTGGTCCGAGATCAAGTCTGGCGCAACGGGAAACTAAGGCAAATATAAAAAACGTCCGCACGGTAGCGTGCGGGCGTTTTTATATTTGCAGTGAAATCGTTTGCTTTGCAAACGGTGAAATCTGCTTCGCAGGTGAAATCCTCCCTGCGGGAGGGTGAAATCGAATCCTTCGGATTCGGTGTTGATATGGTTTGGGGTGATTTCGTAGGGACCGTCATACCCGACGGTCCGCAAACGTATGGATGTATTCTGTCGCTTGCGGTCGAGGCATGGCCTCGACCCTACGGTGGTATTGTGTAGGGAACAGGCCATGCCTGTTCCGCCAATGTTTGGTGTTATTCCAGTGCCAAACTTACCTGCAGCGCTTGATTCACTTCGTTCATCAGCGCTTCATCCAGCCGACCGATATATCTTCCCAAACGGGATTTATCCAGTGTGCGCAGCTGTTCTGCAAGGATGAGGGATGTTTTTCGCAAACCGCTTTCATCGGGATGGACCATCACGTGGGTGGGCAGGTCATTTTTGGTCAGCTTGGACGTAAACACCGCCACGATCACCGTGGGGCTGTAGCGATTGGCAAGGTCGTTCTGTACGATCAGTACAGGACGTCCGCCGCCCTGCTCCGATCCTCGCACGGGGGAAAGATCCGCAAAAAAGATGTCGCCACGGTGGTACTGGGGCATGGCGATCATCCTCTCTCATAAAAATAAAACAGCAGGAGAAATAGCTTCTCCTGCTGTCATTTTATGCGGATATTACAGACCAAGTTCCATCCAGACCTGGGGCAGCATCTGGATGATGTCGCCTGCGATCATGCCCATGCGGCTGTACTTTTCGGCAGCCAGGTCGCCTGCGCGGCCGTGGACAAATGCGCCGATGCGTGCGGCATCGTAGGCGCTCACACCCTGTGCAACGAGGGCTGTGATGATGCCGGTCAGCACGTCGCCGCTGCCTGCGGTGGCCATGCCGCAGTTACCGGTGGTGTTCAGCGTCACCTGACCGTCGGGGGATGCGATGACGGTGCAGCCGCCCTTCAAAAGCACTACGGAACCCGTTCTTCTTGCAAGGTCACGGCAGTGACGGATGGGGTTCTTGACGATCTCTGCGGTATCGATGGAAGTAAGGCGCGACATTTCACCCGGATGGGGGGTGAGGATGGTGTCCTTGGGCAGCTTTCTTCTGTAGTCGGGCAGACGGGAAAGTGCCACGATGCCGTCGGCATCGATGACCACGGGTGCCTGCGCCTGTGCAAGCACTGCCTGTACCACGGAAGAAAGATCCATGCCGCGACCCCAGCCGGGACCGATGGCGATGGCGTTTTTGTCGGAAAGAAGACCTGCCAGCATGGAAACGGCCTGTCTGCCCAGCATACCCTGACCGTCGTCGGGCATGGGCTGGATCATCACTTCCGTCAGTTTGCTCATGTAGATGTTCAGCAGGCTCTGGGGGCAGGAGATCGTGGTCTTGCCTGCGCCGGAGCGCATGCATGCACGGGCGGAAAGTTCGCCTGCGCCTGCCATGCCGCGGGAACCGCCGAAGATCACAGCGTGACCGAAATTGCCCTTGTGTGCATTGGCATCACGGGTGGGCAGCATAGCCTGTACATCTGCATGCCAAAGCATTTCGGGTGCATCCTCGGGGGTCAGCGCAGGGTCAATGCCGATATCTGCCACCTGAATGGTGCCGCAGTAGCTGCGGCCGGGGTAGAGCAGCTGCCCCACTTTGGGAAGATGCAGGCACAGTGTCATATCGCCGCGAACGGCTACGCCGGGCACTTCACCTGTCTCTGCATTGATGCCGGAGGGCACGTCCACGCAAAGCACGGGTGCGGTATGATTATTGATCGCATTGATGGCGCTGTAGAAAAGACCTTCGGGTGCGCGGGTAAGACCCGTGCCAAAGAGTGCATCCACGATCAAAGATGCATCGCGGCAAAGCACCAGTGCGTCTTCCAGCGTTTCTTCCGAATCGATGTAATCTACAGGGGTGCGCAGCTCAAGCAGTCTTCTTGCGTTCTGCTTTGCGGCATCGGACAGGATGCTGTCGCCGGGCGCCAGCACGATGGCGCGCACATCGCGGCCTGCTTCGTGCAGAAGTCGTGCTGCTGCCAGCGCATCGCCGCCGTTGTTGCCGCGGCCGCAGAACAGTGCGATCTGTCCTTGGGGCGCCACATCGCTGATGACACGGGCAAGCTGGATGGCGGAATTTTCCATCAGCTGCAAAACGGATGCGCCCAGTTCCACCGAGCGTTCATCGATCTCGCGCATTTGTGCAGGGTACAAAATTTTCATTGGGCATCTCCTCCCATGATTTCGTCAGTGTCGTCGCTTTCCTCTTGCGGATGGGATGTAACCTCTCCGGTAAACATACGGCAAAGCTTGCCGTCGTCGGTGCGGATCAAAAGGGCGCCGCCCTCATCGAAGTCCTCTGCAATGCCTTCCACCTTTTCGTTGCCTGCGTACATTTCAACGCGGCGAAGCAGTGTGGCAGAATAGACCTTGTAGCGGGGCAGGAACACCTTGGCATCACCGCCGCAGGCGATGAAGTCGCGATAGAGTACTTCCATCTGGTCGCAGATGGCGCGCACAAGTTCAAGACGGGAACATTCAAGTCCGCGCTCGAAATAAAGGCTGGTGGCGATATCCTGCACGTCTTCGGGGAAGTCTGCAAAACGGGTGTTGACGTTGACGCCGATGCCTACCACGATCCATTTGACCTGTCCGTCAGAAGAGACGGAAAGCTCGGTCAAAATGCCTGCCACCTTTTTGCCGTTTAAGAGAATGTCGTTGGGCCACTTGATTTGCACGTTGAGCCCGGTTACCTCTCGGATGGCGTCGCAGACCGCCAGCCCCGTCAGAAGGGTGATCTGCGCAATATCGGCAGGCGCCAGCTCCGGGCGCAGCAGCACCGACATCCACACGCCTTCTCCTCTGGGGGCACTCCAGGCCCGTCCAAGCCGGCCCCGGCCTCCCGTCTGCTC
>JAGBGW010000289.1 GCA_017935825.1 Clostridia bacterium | reverse complement strand
TATCTGCAGGGGTGATGCCTGCTGCTTCCATCTTTGCACGATAGTAAGGTACGTTGTCCCATACGTGCTGTACCTGCTTTACCAGTCGCTCATCCTGCCAAGCTTTGATCTGCTCTCTGGAGGCAGTTTCGATTTCCGGTTGATAGTAACGTTCCATTGTTATCTCCTCATTTACAATAAAATGCCATCTTTACACTGCACACATGCAATGTGAATTTGATGAATTTACTGTAGCATTTTAGCAAGTTGAAGTCAATCCAAGATTCCCCCACATGTGTTTTTTCCATCTAACGAAAAGGGACGATAGAATAATTCTATCGTCCCGATTTATGTTTTCTATTTACTTGAACATGATGAAATGACATTGGTCAAGGATTTGGAAAAAGCGCGCAAGACGTTCGTACAAAGGCTCTGCTTTTTCGCCAAACTGCTCTTTTACTTCCACACCAAGATCGATGATGTTCTTTTCACCCTCAAGCTTCGGCCAAAGAAAACTGCCAAGCTCATCCATATGGATGTAACTTACTTTGGGGCGATTGAAAAACAGTTGTGCCAGGCGGTTTGCCCAGCCCTTGTTCTCAATTTCCAGCGTTACGATCCCCTGTTCATCCGTGGTCCAAGCAATTTCAGGCTTTCGCATCGGGATTTTTTCAAGGTAGTTTTGCCGGATGACAATTTTCTTTTTTCTCATAATCAGTCTTCGATCTGCTTATTGCGCTTGTTCCAGATGGTGTACTTGAGCAGGCAAACAACGATCAGTGCAAAGACGACCAGAGAACCGATGTTGGATGCCCATGCAGGAAGTGCGATCACGCCGGAAAGGTCAAGTACTTCGCTTACGCCGAATACTGCAAGCAGTGCAAGGACGATGCCGACCAGACCTTCGCCTGCGATCATACCGGAGCAGAACAGAATGCCGTTGTTGATAACGGTTTCCTTCTTCTTGCCTTCCTTCATGCGATCAAAGAACAGACGGATGATGCCGCCGACCATGATGCATGCGTTCAGCTGAACGGGAAGGTAAACGCCGATTGCGAAAGGCAGTACAGGGATGCCGATGATCTCAACGACGATTGCAAGGAATACGCCGATGAGGATCATGCCCCAGGGCAGGTTGCCGCCCATGATGCCTTCGATAACCATCTTCATCAGCATTGCCTGGGGAGCACCAAGTTCCTCGGAACCGAAGCTCCATGCGCTGTCCAGAAGATAAAGGGTTGCGCCGATTGCAAGTGCGGATGCCACAACGCCGATGATCTCACCATACTGCTGCTTCTTGGGGGTCGAGCCAAGGATGTAACCGGTTTTGAGGTCCTGAGAAGTATCGCCGGAGATTGCTGCAACGATGCAGATGATGGAACCGATTGCGATTGCAGCCTGCATGCCGGGTGCACCGACTTCGCCGGTGAACTTCAGAATCAAGGTTGCGATCAGAAGCGTTGCAATTGCCATACCGGATACAGGGTTGTTGCTGCTGCCGACCAGACCGACCATGCGGGAAGATACGGTTGCAAAGAAGAAACCGAAGATAACCACGATGCATGCGCCGACGAAGGATACGGGAATTGCAGGAACAAGCCATACTGCAAGGGTCAGAACAAGGATTGCGATAAGCACAACCTTCATGCTGAGATCCTGCATGGTACGAGTGGTGTCGTTGGAAGCGGAACCCTTCATGCCGCGTACTGCGTCGCGGAACGTGGTGATAATAAGAGGAAGGGACTTGATCAGGCTGATGATACCGCCTGCTGCAAGAGCGCCTGCGCCGATGTAACGGACATAGGTGCCCCAGATGCCGCCTGCGCCGTTTGTTGCAAAGATCTCACCGATGGGAGCAGTGCCGGGATAAAGGGTCAGGTCACTGCCGAAAATAACGATCATGGGGATCAGAACCAGCCAGCTTACAATACCGCCTGCGAACATGTAAGAAGAAATGCGGGGACCACAGATGTAACCGACAGACATAACTGCAGGATAGATCTGGGTGCCGATTGCACCGGGATAGGTCTTGGAAGTGCCTTCCAGAGAAACTTCGCCGGGAACAACTTTAAGACCATCGATGATGAACTTAAACAGTGCAGCAAAGCCCATACCTGCAAATACGGTACCTGCGCTGCTGCCGCCGTTTTCACCTGCCAGCATAACCTCTGCACATGCCTGACCTTCGGGATAAGGCAGCGTGCCGTGCTCGCGAACGATCAGAGCATTGCGAAGGGGAACCATGAAAAATACGCCCAGCAGACCACCGATGAGAGCGATCAAAGTGATCTCAACGATGCCGGGTTTTTCCATGATGCCGTCACGTGCCCACAGGAAAAGTGCAGGAAGGGTGAAGATTGCGCCTGCTGCGAGGGACTCGCCGGCGGAACCTATGGTCTATACAATGTTGCTTTCAAGGATCGAGTTTCTGCGCATGACAACGCGGATCACGCCCATTGCAATAACTGCAGCAGGAATGGAAGCCGATACCGTCATACCAACGCGAAGACCAAGATAAGCATTGGCAGCACCGAATACCACTGCCAGGATAACGCCCATGATGATGGAAGTAGCGGTAAGCTCAGGCGTTACTTTATCGGCAGGAATATAGGGCTGGAATTCTTTTTTCTCCATTTTGAATTCCCTTTCATAAATATATTTGTGATGAATACTCATCTTGTCCGCATTTCTCTTAACGGATTCTAAACAGACCCCAAAGTAACACAGACCATTTAATTATATCATACGCTCTGTTTACGAGTCAACGAATTGAATGATTTACCGGGTTCACTTTCTTCTGCTTGCAAAATCATGGTCGATGCGGCGTTTCCACGTTCCGTCAATGGGACGTGCTGCACGGGCACAGCAGACGGCATCGGAAATGGCTTCGTAGTTTACCTGTGTACCCTGGCTATCGCTGTGATAATTTGCGGCACATTCAGGACGGATGCCAAGAGAAGATGCGGTTTGCACTGCATCGATGTTTGCGCCGAGGAACAGGAATTCCCAACCGTATTTTTCATTCTGACGTCGGATCATCTGCTGCACTTTTTCTTTGGTGTAGCGCATGCTTGCATTTTCAAAACCGTCGGTGATGATAACAAAAATCGTATGTTCGGGCACATCTTCACGTCGTGCATATTTATGGACGTTGCCAATGTGATGGATCGCATCGCCCATTGCATCAAGCAGCGCGGTACCGCCGCCCACGAAGTAGTCTTCGCGTGTTAAGTCGGACACTTTATCGATGTCCACACGATCGTGAATGACGGTGCTTCGGGTGGAAAAAAGCACGGTGGAAACAAATGCTTTCCCCTCTTCATTCTTCTGTTTGTGCAGCATGGAATTAAAACCGCCGATGGTATCGTGCTCAAGACCGCACATGGAACCGCTTTTATCCAGAATAAATACGATTTCGGTGATGTTGTTTTTCATAGTGTTTTCCTCCAAAAAATCAAAATGACTGCAAGCATTTGCTGCTTACAGTCATAGTGTATTGCTTTTGGATATTTGTTTGGTCGCCCGTCAGGCGACAAATTCATGCGCCAAGCAGCGGCTGGTCGAAGGCAAAAAGTGCTTCGTTGATCTGAAAGACGTCATAAATCCTGTTTTTGATGAAATACTCGATGATGATATCGAATTTATAGGAGTGAGAAAGTGTGAATCCTGCTTTTTGAAGGAAGGCAAGCGTTTCCTCCAGATCCAGTTCCAGTGCGATGGCAAAGGCAATTGCGGTATATTTACTGGGCTTGTAATGCACATCTTTTCGGATTTTTGAAAAGAGCTTGCGGTCGATGTTGGCCTTTTTGTAACACTGGGCATCGGTCATGCCACGTTCATCGATCATACGAAGCAGTGTCTGGGAAAAACTTTCATCAAGTTCTTCCAGCGCACGGGCAAGGTCACGTTTGCTCATCGTCCGCTTGGGCATCGGAGCCGCTTCTGCGACCATAAAAGGCGCAGGCATGGACGGTGCTGACACCTTTGCCTCATAGCTTTCTTCCAAAGCACGGCGGCGCATACGCTCAGCGGCGGATTCTTCAAAGGCGGACGTATAATGATCGTCGATATAGCTTTGGATATCATCTGCAAGAGATTTACCGATCTGATAAGATTGCCTGTCAAAGACAACGAGGTAGACCGTCATCTCATTTTCTTCCAAAAAATTACAAATGCATTGGGTTGCAATGCGCAGCGCTTCATCCTTGGGATAGCCGTAGGCGCCCGTTGAAATCAAAGGAAAGGCGACGGATGTACAACGTTTTTTCTTTGCAAGAAGAAGGCTTTGCGTATAGCAGGAAGAAAGAAGCTGCGCTTCCCCATCGTTTCCGCCGTGCCAGATGGGACCTACGGTGTGGATAACGTAACGGCAAGGCAGGTTGTATCCGCGTGTCAGCTTTGCCTGACCCGTTTTGCAGCCGCCAAGTTTTCGGCATTCTTCCAGCAGCTTTTCACCTGCTGCACGATGGATGGCACCATCCACGCCGCCACCGCCCAGAAGCGATTCATTTGCGGCGTTGACAATGGCATCCACTTGCATTTTTGTGATATCCTGTCGAATGATTTGAAGCGGCATGGGTAAATCTTCCTCTCGGTTGTTTTCTTTATTATAGCAGAAATTCTGAATAAATCTTCCGGGGCAAGCAAATGCTATTAAAAAAGAAAGGAGAAAACTATGATTCAGCAAGATACAATCAAACTGCTTCGCGAATGCGATGCAGGTGTCAAGATGGGAACAGCTTCCATCGACGACGTGCTTTCCCGCGTCAAGCACCATGCATTACTGGATATCCTTTGCAAAAGTAAGCGGGAACATGAGATTTTACAGGAAGAAATCACAAAACGTCTGCACGAATACGGTGACGAAGGAAAGTCTCCTAATCCGATCGCAAAGGGAATGTCCTGGGTCAAGACAAATGCGATGCTTGCGGCAGACTGCAACGATGCGACCATTGCAAGTCTGATGACCGACGGATGCAATATGGGTGTAAAGTCCCTCAACCGCTATTTAAACCAATACGAAGCCGCGGAAGAATATGCCAAAGATATTGCCAAACGTCTGATCAATTTAGAAGAACAGCTTGCCATCGACATTCGTGATTATCTGTAAGAAAAAAGCACCTGCTTTAAACAGGTGCTTTTGTTGTTTTCCGAAAACCACTGGTTAGACCAGTGGTTCAAAAAAGCCTACTGGCGATGGATATGAAAGAAAAACTCCCTTTGCTAGAATAGAAGTGCGGTCTGCCAACTGCACAAAGAAAGCAAAGGGAGGACATTCAAATGG
>JAGBGW010000035.1 GCA_017935825.1 Clostridia bacterium | reverse complement strand
GTTTCCACATCGTGACGGGCACGCATCAGCTCGTCGCTCATTGCGCGGAATTCCTGCAGCAGTTCTTCCAAAAACTCGTCAACTTCCACGGTGTCGTAGCCGCGGAATGCGGTCACAAACTGTTTATCAATAATAATCGAAGGATCAAAAGCCATGTGTATCGCTCCTTTTACAGATACTTATCAGAAGTATTTTAACATATTCTACAAAACTTGTATACGGCTATTTTTGTCAGAAGCCCCGTGCAAAAGACGAAAAGAGGCTGGAGAGCATAAACAGCACCAGCATCGCAATCGTGGGTGAAAAATCCAACTGCATGCTCGTCATGCCGAATTTATCCAGCAGCGCACGAAACGGCGCCACCAACGGCTCACAGAATGTATCCAAAAATGTACGCAGTTGTCCCATGGGACTGATCCACGACATAATGGAATTGACAAAAATGGCCATAGCCAGGATCTCACACAGGAGACCCAGACCCTGAAACACCGGAAAAAGTACAGCGTTCACGCCGCACCTGCTCAGATGCCGGAGAAATACTCGTCTTCTTCTGCCTGATAGGAAGAAGGAGTACCTGCCGCCATGTTTGCGGAAATATCGATGTTGTAGGGAGCAAGCACAAAGATGTTGGAATCGACCTTGACAGCTTTGCCGCCCAACGCGTACATAGCACCGCCGATGAAGTCGAGGGAACGCTGTGCCTCATCGTCGTCCAGACCGTTCATGTTCACGATCACGGGGCGCTGATTCTTCACGTTTTCAATGACTTCGCGGGAATCATCAAATTTGGAAATACGATACACAAGCACGGAGACCGCGGACATGTTGCGGATATTCTGCGGCTGTGCGGCAGATTGACTTTGCTGCATATTGATTACGTTGCTTCCTTTCTGCGTGCGTGCTTGACGTGCACGGTTGTATGTATTGACCGGCTCCTCCTGCCGGGGCTGATAGGTCTGCTCAGCCTCGTAGGCTTCCTGCTGGTATGCATCCTCGTAGGTGTCCTGCTGGTATTCGTCGGTATCGTCCAGATAATCGTCCTGCGTCTCGATGGAATCGATATCCGTGGAAACAATGCCCAACGCATCCCAGAATCTGGACATAAACTTGCCTTTTTTCATGAGTGTTTCAAAACTCCTTTCAAGCGCGCACTTCGTAGTTTCTTGCGCCAAAGATCGTTGTACCCACGCGAACGAAGGTAGCACCTTCTTCCACCGCCAGTTCGTAATCGCAGCTCATTCCCATGGAAAGATGGGGAAGCGTTCTTCCAAGCTGCGCAGAAAGTTTATCTCGCAAAATGCGAAGCTGACGGAAGCATGCGCGGGTCTGCCCTTCATCAGCGTTCACAGGCGCCACACACATAAGACCGCAAAGATGCAGATTTTCCATCTTTTCGATCTGACATGCCAGATCAAAAAGCTCTGCCTCCTTGACACCGCCCCTGTTTTCGTCGTCATCGAAGCCGACCTGAATCAGCACGTCGATACAGCGCCCCACGCCCTGCGCGCGCCGCTGAATCTCCTGTGCAAGAGAAAGCCTGTCCACCGAATGAATACAAGCAACATCCGATACAATATATTTTACCTTATTTCTTTGCAATTGTCCAATAAAATGCACGTTTATTTGTGAATCGATGTGATTCACCTTATTTTGATACTCCTGCACGCGGTTTTCGCCGATATCACAAATGCCTGCATCGATGGCAAGCTGTGCAGTTTGGGCACTGACGGTCTTGGTCACAGCGATCAATGTCACTTCACTTGCATCACGTCCCGCACGTTTGCATGCCGCATCGATCTTATTCCATACACTTTGAATATTTTCTGCAATGCTTGTCTGCATTATCTTCTCTCCTATTTCAAAAGCAGCATCTGCCCAATGGCAAGCTGCGGCGATTCGATCACAAGTTCCTTACCTTGTCGTGCAAGGATGCTCACAGGGATAAAGGTCTTATCCTGCCCCGACAATACATATACCCCATACTGCCCGTCCTGTTTTTGCAGCGCACGGCGGGTGATGCAAAGCCCTTCAAAGGACTTTTCGATGGTGATATGCACATTGCGAAGACGCAGCACGCTTGATGGATCTTCTTCGATAAAAAAGACGTGCAGACCGTTTTTTGTATATTGGTCACCGATCAAAAGCGTTGCGGTGTAGCTTTGTCCTGCCTCACGGATATCAATGCGGTAGGTCTTGCCCTGCACAAGTTCCATCGATTCATCCAGCGGCAGCGCAAGGTAGAAACCCGATGGATCCACTACGCGGAAAAGTGAAGTATATTCCGCCGCCTGTGTCACCCGTTTTTGCGATGCCTGCGAAACGGCAGAGGCAAGGCTTCTTGCATCCAATGTCTGCAGCATGTCGGCATTTAAAAGATGCTCACAGCCGTCCATGTAAAAGCTGACATGTCCTGCATGGGGCGATTGCACCACAGTGGTCCAGTTGTCGATCTTCTGCTGCAGATCTTTTTCCTGCTGCAGCATGGAGGAAAGTTCGTCATCGATACGATAGTTTCTTCGAAGGTAATCGCTTCGCTCTGCAAGCAGATCATCCAATGCCCGGGAAAGCTGCCGCATCCGTGCATGATCCCCCACCTTTGCCGCATCGGCGATTTGTCCCGTCACATCATCGATCTGCGCATCCATCATCGCCAGATCCGCATCAAACACATCGCCTAAAATGTCGTGGCGCTGGTAGGTTATGATGCGGTCACGCAATTGTGCAAGATCGTCCAGCGCATCGGCATCGTAGTCGGCGCTGTAGACCTGTACCACATCTTCCCCCTGCGCTGCGATGGTGCCTTCTGCCACCAGCATGTCGATCTGTCCCGTCTGCTGGGCAGCCACCACGGTCTCGCGGCGAATGACCACCGCATCTGCTTCCAGGCGCTGGGTCAGTGCACCGGTATAAAGCGTCATATGCTTTTGTCGTGTGGCAAGCAAAACACAGGGCGTTGCGATCAGTACGATCAAAACCGTCAATATTACAAAAAATCGCGGCTGCAGGCTGATTTTTCTTTTTCGTTTTGCACGCATCGATCACACCACCTTTGCATTTTATTCATCACATCTATCATCATAATACTTTGCCCGCACTGCGTCAAAGTCAAATCCGCACACATCCGCTCGAATGCAGGCGTGTACGGATATGGATTTTTTTATTTGCCGCGCTTGTCCGTCTTATTGGGATCGAACAAGTAGAAGTAGCACTTGAGTTTTGCATTGTACAGCTTGCGGTTCATGGTGCTCTGCTGACCGTAGTGCTTTTCAAAATCCTCCAGTGCGCACAGCATGCCCACGCGCCAGTTGGGCAGCTTTGCGCGAAGTACCTGACCCGTTTCCTTTGCAAGAAGGGCGGCACTCTTTTGATCCAGCAATCGTTCGCCGTAGGGCGGATTGCTCAGGATAATGCCGCGGTCGTCGCGGGATTGAATCTGGCGCACGTCCAGCTTTCTGATCTTGATCTGCTGGGAAAGACCTGCCATATCCACATGGCGGCGCGCCACATCCACCGCACGGGGGTCGATGTCGCTGCCCATGATGGGTGCAAGTTCCTCGCGGATGCGTGCATCCCGTGCCTCTGCGCGGAATCTTCTCCAATCCTCACGACCGTACATAGGCCACTTTTCGCAGGCGTAGCTTCTGAAAAGACCGGGTGCGATGTTGTAAGCCTGCATGGCGGCTTCCACAGGCAGCGTACCCATGCCGCACATGGGGTCCATAAAAGGCTCATTGCCGCGATAGCGCACCAATTTTACCATGGCTGCCGCCAGGGTCTCGCGAAGAGGTGCCTCGCCCATGATGGGACGATAACCGCGGCGATGCAGACCGCTGCCGCTGGTATCTACGGCAACCGTTACGATATCGTTGTTGATGGCAACTTCCACAGGGAATTTTGCGCCGGTTTCCTCAAACCAGTTGATGTGGTATGCGCCGCGCATGGCCTCCACCATCGCCTTTTTGCTGATGGACTGGATGTCGCGCAGGGAATACAGCGTGCTTGCGTGGGATTTGACACGGGACACGGGGAAGTTTGCATCCTTGGGCAGAAGCTCCGCCCAGGGCAGTGCACGCACACCCTGAAAAAGCTCCTCAAAGGTCTTTGCCTTGAAGGTGCCCATGATCAAAAACACGCGGTCTGCACAGCGAAGCCACATGTTGGCCTTTGCACCTGCCTCAGGACCGCCACTGAAAAAGACGCGGCCGTTTTCGCAGGTCACTTCGTCCATGTGCAGGTCACGCAGCTCACGGGCTACGATGCCTTCCAGACCGAATGCCGCAGTGGCCATCCAGCGATAGGTATCACTCATCGATTACTACTCCTTTATTCTGTGCAAATTCACGGGTCTGGTTGACGGTCATGCCGTTGATGACAAGGCGGAACACACAGTTCAAATAAGCCGCTGCCTCCTCGCACATGCGCATTCTGGAAAGGTAGATCTGCAAAAACTCGATGATGGAAGAAGTCTCCCCCATTTCAAGCTCAAAGGTGATCACGCCCTCTTCCTTATCCACAGCCAGAAAGCTATGGGAAATGGCATAGTTGACACGGTCGTGAATGTCGTTTTCGTTATACTGATTTCTGCGCACGCGGGTGCGGTGTGCATCGGATTTGTCCGCCAAGATCAAGGCTGCGGAAATCTCGCTGACCACGCGGCCCGTGCCCTCCTCATGGTTGCCGATGGCAGAGACGATCTTGCAGACCTCCTCATATGCCATGCCGCGGGCGGTTAAAAGGAAGTACACCATCTGTGCGCCTGTGATGCCGTGGTTCAAACGGTTGATGGCATTGCCCACATCGTGCATCCAGCCTGCGATGGCGCCCAGTTCCACCGTGCGCTCGTCATAGCCCAAAGCTTTCAGAATATCCGCCGTAACGCGGCTGACATAGCCTGTGTGTCTTGGGCCATGATCGGTGTAGCCGATCTCTTTTAAAACATGGTTTGCCGAGCCGATCAGCTGGGTGATCTCGGCATCGTTTCTGATATCCGTCAAAGAAAGCATGTTTATTCCTCCTTTTGAACGTTATGGTTCGCCGCAACAATTTTTGCAAGTGCGCGGTTGAAGGTGGCAAGGGTAGTTTCAAATTTGCGGATGACAGACGTCTTGGTCACGGGGCTTCCCTTTTGCATCCAGTAGCAGTACACAAGCGCCGCCGCATAAGCTGCATGAGACACAATAGGTGTCCACGGCTGAGCAGACTCGGTATATGCATTCCAAATCGACTCGATATCGTCATACCAGCCGTCTTCAAGGCAGTCCTCCATCTGGTCAAGCACCATGGAAAGAACTTTTTGCGAATCCCTCTCCTGCGGCGAAAGTTCTTTCTTTTGCACCTGCACCACGGCGATGGAATCAAGTGCCGTGACGTAGTAAGGTTCTTCTGCGCCCATGGTCTTCAGCGCCGCACAGACATGCTGCTTCATCCCTTCGGATTCTGCAATGTTGAAAAGCAGATTGCGAAGCATCTGCTGGGCTCTTGCATCGCCCATCATGCAAAGGAAGACCACCAAAGTCTTTCGAAGTGCCTGCTGGGTCATGCCCCAGTGCACCAAGGATATGGTCTGCACATCGTGCTGCTGCCAAAGCGTCCTTGCATCGTCCATGTTTTCGATCAGCGTGTTCAGTCGCACGATGGCACGCATGTACTCGCTGTTGGGCAGTGCCCCCCACGGATCGATCCGGTCACGCGCATTGGACTTTCCGTTTTTGACACGGATCGTATGCTGCAAATAGTAATTTGCCGCGTAGTCCAAAGGATCAATGCGTGTCATGTCGCGCCAGATCTGCGAGGCCTTGTCGTAATCGCCCTGCAGGTAGAAACAAGCTGCCCGAAGGTGCATGGCGCATCTTTCGCAGGGCATCATGCGAAGCACGCTCGTCAACCGCACCAAAGCTTCATCCAGACAGCCTGCCACGTAGAACGCACGAGCAACTTCCAGTAAATCGTCGGGCGACTCCATATCCCGTTCAAAGCTCAAGCCCCGAAGGCTTTCCAGCGTTTGGGCAAGCTTTTGTTCCTCCCCCGTGCCCTGATAAAACTGCACAAGGTAGCACAGCGCGATCACGTCCCTTGGATAGCGCTTGATGACCCAGTTGCAAAGGCGGATGGCTTCCCTGTGATCGCCCATCAAAAACAGCGTACGGGCAAAGTCATCGCGTGTGTCCATAAAAAGCGGTTCCACGATGTCCACATGGGCAAACAGATCCCGCGCCTGTTCAAGCTTGCCTTCTTTTAACAAAATGCGCGCTTCCATGATGCGGTGATGCAGATACCATGTGGTCTGATCCTGCGGATCGTCGCTGCAGTATTCCTCAATGGGTTCCAGCACATCCATCGCCTCGTGGGCAAGGAGCGTATCCCCCGTCTCGATCGCCAGACAGTGCTTCAGCGCATCCCGCGCAAAGGCATACTGCTGCATGGCGGTCAGGTTGCATCCAAGTGCGTACCAAACTTCCGCTTCGTTGTCGGGATGCTCGTGGAGCATGCCGATCAAAAGTGCATTGGACTGCTCAAAGCGGCTCATCTGGGCGTAGATGGCAGCAAGTTCATAGCGGCTTTGCACATCCTCTGGCTGCATCAAGGCAGCGCGGGCGGCAAAGTAAGCCGCTTGCTTTACATTGTCCCGATCCACATGTTTGACGGCACGCTTTTGGTAAAATGCATGCCCCTGTCCAATGGGGACAATTTTGGAAGAACCCGTTTCATTTTCCTTCAAGCGTGTCACCTCCTGTCGATCAAAGATTTTTTCAATACTTAGCGGCGCATGGTCTCAAGCAGTGCGTCCAAGTCCTCGCCGGAGAAGTCGTAGGTAGTGTTGCAGAAATTGCACCAAAGTTCCGCCTTGCCGTCCTCATCACGCATGGCTTTGAGTTCATCATAGCCCATTGCGATCAGTGCGCGCTCGATGCGCTCACGGGAGCAGTCGCAGGCAAACTTGGGCTCCTGACGCTGCAGGATATT
>JAGBGW010000288.1 GCA_017935825.1 Clostridia bacterium | reverse complement strand
TGTGCCTCTACAGCAATGGACTCCTGAGCCTGCTTCTTGGTGCCGACGAACAGGATGCTCTTACCGGAAGCTGCAACTTCGCGAATGAAGTTGTAAGCATCGTCGATCTTACGGACGGTCTTCTGCAGGTCGATGATGTAGATACCGTTGCGCTCGGTAAAGATATAGGGCTTCATCTTGGGGGTCCAGCGGCGGGTCTGGTGACCGAAGTGGACACCTGCTTCCAGCAGCTGCTTCATGGATACGACTGGCATAGTATTGCCTCCTTAAAATAATGTTGTTTTCCACCGCCGGCTTCAACTTGCGAATTCACCATAAAGGCACATTCCCGCAATCCGCCAGCGTGCGTTTTACCGAAGAATTATACCACAAAACGCAGCATGCCGCAATCATTTTTTCAATGATTACGGCACTTTTTTGCATTTTATTAAAAGAAAGTTTATTGTGCATCCGCGCAGTAGCTGTCATACCAGGCATAAATGCCTGCAAGCTGCTCTTCGGATACGAAATCGGCGCTGTTTTTGTAGGCATCGTGCATTTCAAGTTCTTCGGGGGTAACCTGCTGTCCCTTCTCCAGCTTCTTTTCGATGGTCTTCATCATGATCTTCATGAGAATTTTGGCGCCGCCTTTGAGCTCACCCGTCTTGATGCCGCCGCGAAGGTGGAAATATTCCATATCGATGATGATATTGTTTCTTCCGATATGATTACGGAAGCGGGCGCTGTCAGGATAAAGACCCACGCTTGCCACTGCCTTTACTTCGTAGTCGGTCCAGGCAGGTTCAAAGCCCTGAATTTTACCCGAAAGGATCCAGCCAAAGTAGATGATCTCATCACCTTTGGAAAGCGCCTTTTTTGCCTCCTGCAAGGTATAAAGCGGAAGACCCGTTTTTGCTGCAAACATTTCGGCATACCGCTTGGTATGACCCGTAGCGGACTGATATACAACTGCTTTGATCTGCATGATTCGCGCTCCATTCGTAAACTTATATGTACGTTTACTATACCACAGCGAAGCTAAAACTACAATTCGCTGCAGGAAATCAGGCACTGTTTCCCTTTCGCATATTCTGTGCGGAAAATACCAGAAACATGCCTTGATTCGTCCTGTGCATTTGGGACGGGCAAGCCCGTCCACTACAAAAATGGGATGCATCCTGCACAGCGGCGCTCCCCTTTCGTCCCCTGCGATGAATGCTCCCAAAACTGTAGTGTTAGGGTTTGCCCCGACTATTCATCCGATTTTTGGGAAGGTCGATATCCCCGCAAGCACCTGTAGGGGCGTGCAGCGCACGCCCGCCTGCGTTTGCATGTACAACAGGCGTTGGCGGGCGGTCAATGACCGCCCCTACGATGGCAACGGATATTTCAAAAACCGTAGTGTCGTGGCCTGCCCCGACCATGTGATCTGTTTTGAATAAATGAAAAAGGACGCAAGGAAATCCTTGCGTCCTCTTTGCAAGCAATTAATGCTTATGCATTCTGCCAAGCAGTGATGGAAGCATACTCCACGCCATTTGCAACGATCTTGCCTACGGTTGCACCAGCTTCGATGGTGATGTTGATCTTTGCCCTGTCAGTGATGTTGGAAAGATCAATCACATCAACGGTTGCACCAGCTTCGATCGTAAGACCATACTTGGTGGTATTCATGTTGCCGCGAACAACGATGGTATCAACTTCCGTGCCATCAGCAACAGTGACCTTTGCCTGATTCCACATATACAGGGAACCAATCTTGCTGTCATTGATAGTGACATCAGAATAGTTTACTGCTGCCACATCATATACGGGCCACATGGGATCGGTATCCAATGCAGACAAAGTCGTACCATATACGTCACAATCGTCCATAACGAGCGTACCATATGCGGTAAGTGCGGGAGAAAC
>JAGBGW010000034.1 GCA_017935825.1 Clostridia bacterium | reverse complement strand
AGCACATTTGGATGAGGAATGTTCGAGAGATTTTGGTTGAAGAGGATTCGCCTTAACTGGACGTTAGGGTGAAACCGATGAGACCAAAAGATCCGGACAGAACCATCCAAATGCGGATCAGTTCGAGTCATGTGAGGTTAAGAAATTTTAATTATTCAAATCGTGCTGCGCACAAATTGCATCTTGGGATTAAAGGCACTTTGTGCTACAATCGTACCAAATCATTTTTATCCCAAAAAGAAAAAAGGAGATGCAAATCATGACAATGGACAAACTGGACCTGGAGATCCTTGAAATTCTGTGCGAAGATGCCCGAATTTCTCCCGCACGTATTGCCGCCATGCTGGGCGAAGATGAGGCGACTGTGCGAGCTTGCATCTCCCGTCTGGAAGATGAAAACGTCATCATCAAATACCGCACCCTTGTGGACTGGGATAAAGTCGATGACGATAAGGTGGAAGCATGGATCGAGGTCTGCGTTGCTCCCCAGAAAAACGATGGTTTTGATCAGATCGCAAAGCAGATCACCGGCTACCCTGAGGTAAGAAGTGTCTACCTTATGAGCGGCGCCTACGACCTGATGGTCCGTATCGAGGGCAATAACCTCAAAAACGTCGCCATGTTCGTGGCAAAGCACCTTTCCACCATCGAAGGCGTTACCTCCACCGCGACCCATTTCCTTTTGAAGAGCTACAAGCGCGACGGCGTTGTGCTCACCGACCATCAGAAGGATAAAAGACAGGCGGTGCAGCTGTGAATTACGAAAAACTGCTCAGCCCGAGGGTGACCAGCGTTCCGCCGTCTCCCATCAGAAAGTATTTTGACATTTTGAGCGAAATGAAGGACGCCATCTCTCTTTCCGTTGGTGAGCCTGATTTCGATACCCCCTGGCATATTTCCGATTCTGCCATCGATTCCATCCGTGACGGAGGTACTCACTATACGCCCAACCGCGGCGCAATGGCGCTTCGAAAAGCGATCAGTGCCTATCTTCTGGATCGCTATGAACTTTCCTACGATCCTGCCACTCAGATCCTCGTCACCGTCGGCGCAAGCGAGGGCATCGATCTTGCACTTCGTGCGGTTCTGGAACCGGGCGATGAGGTCATCATTCCCGACCCTTCTTATGTTTCCTACGTGCCCGTGGTCACCATGTGCGGCGGCACCGTTGTGCCTTTGAAAACGCGGCAGGAAGATGAATTCCGCATGCGTGCCGATGTGCTGAAAAGCGCCATCACGCCCAAAACCAAGGTGGTCATCTTCCCTTACCCCAACAATCCCACAGGCGGTATCATGGAACGGACGGATCTGGAAGAAGTGGCGGCGGTGCTTCGCGACACCAACATCATGATCATCTCTGACGAAATTTATTCGGAGCTGACCTATAACGACCTGCATCACGTGTCCATCGCATCCATCGATGGCATGTACGAGCGGACGATCGTGCTGAACGGTTTTTCCAAATCCTTCGCCATGACCGGCTGGAGACAGGGGTATCTTTGCGGCCCTGCACCGCTGGTGGATCAGATGGTGAAAATTCATCAGTACACCATGCTGTGCGCACCGTCCATGGGACAGGCAGCTGCCTTGAGCGCACTGGAAAACGCCGTGCAGGATAACTATGCGGACGTGGAGCGGATGAAGAAGACCTACAATATCCGCCGCCGTATGCTCCTTGCAGGTCTGCGGGACATCGGTCTGCCTTGTTTTGAACCCAAGGGTGCATTCTATGCATTCCCCGATATTCGTTCTACGGGACTGACCTCCGATCAGTTCTGCGACGAGTTTTTGATGCAGCAGCACGTGGCATGCGTGCCCGGCACCGCCTTCGGTGAATCGGGCGAGGGTTTCATCCGCATCAGCTACGCTACCGCTACAAAAGATATCGAGCGCGCATTGGAAAAAATGAGCGTATTTGTAAAACAATACAGAGGTTGAGAAATTTGGAAGAAAACCGTGGTCGGGTGCTTTTGTACCTGAACAAAAAAAAGCCCTGGATGACCTATATCCTGATCGGCATCACCGTGGCGGTCTATGTGCTGGAGCTGATCTTTGGCGCAGTGGATGACACCTATCGCCTGGTGCTGATGGGGGCAAAGTTCAATCCGTTGATCCAGGCAGGGCAGTACTGGCGCTTTTTGACCAGTGCACTGCTGCATGCCAACATTGCCCACATTGCCATGAACATGGTGTCGCTGTACCTTTGGGGCCCCACCATCGAAACTTTGTACGGTAAGTGGAAGATGCTTTGTATCTACATCATCTCCGCCGTGATGGGTACGGCGCTGAGCTACTTTTTGTCGCCCTATGTTTCCGTCGGTGCTTCGGGCGCCATCTTCGGTCTGTTCGGCACGCTGATCTCCATCCGCATCGATGCGCCTGACTTTTTCAAAAAAGTCTTCGGCAAACAGCTGGCGATGCTCATCGGCATCAATGTCTTGAACGGTATCTTGAACCGCGGCATCGATAACTTCGGTCATATCGGCGGCTTCATCGGCGGCGTGCTTGCATCGGAAATGCTGGGTACCTTCAAAATGAAGCATTCTGCGCTTCGCACCATTATGGGCGCGGTGCTGTTGTCGGGCATTTTACTTGCAATTATTGTCATCGGTCCTGTTGCTGGCTAAAGAAAAAAGTCTTCCTTCTGTTTTGCGGGAAGACTTTTTTTATAAAAACCTTGTGTACGCAGCGATGTGTTTCGTAGTATAATATGTGTAATGTAAAGCCTTGAATTGTTGAAAAAGGAGTTTGATCCTATGTTTTGTATTCGTTGTGGGAAGCATATTGCAGATGATGTTCGCTTTTGTCCCCATTGCGGTGCGGCAGCGTATCAGGAGCCTGCTGCCCCCATGCAGCAGCCGGTGTATGTACCGCAAAATGCTGCGGCACAACCTGCACAGGAGCCTGTGCGCACCGGTCTTGCGCTTGCCATCGTCTTTACTGTGCTTTCGTTTCTCTTTGGCAATGTACTTGGCCTGATCACCGGCATTATCGCCATTGTTTTTGCTGCTATGGCAGGCAGTAAGCGCGATGCAGGAAAAATCGAAGAGGCAAAATGCAATGTTCGTGTGGCAAAGGCGATGAATATTACCACCATTATTCTGTTCGTACTTTGGATCGTCATGATTGTGGCACTGATCATCTTTGCCGTGCAGATGACCATGGATGCCATGCAGATCATCGAGCAAAGCGGCGTGGCAGATATGTCCGCGCAGCAGCTGGATGAATTCCTGCGCGAATACGGTTATGCTTACGATTTGGATGTTTTGGAGGAGTATCTGGAACACGGTATGTTTTTACAGTGAACATTAAAACACAGCAGTTTTTCCTGCTGTGTTTTTCAATCATAAAAACAAAGGAGAAAAAACATGATCTGTAAAAATTGTATGAAGCAGCTGCCTGACGATATCCTCTATTGCCCTGCCTGCGGCAGCAAACAGGAGAGTGTGCAGGCGGTGTCGATTCCCTACGCACCCCAGCCAAAACCCGAAGTGAAGACGGGCTTTACGCAGGCGATGGTGTTTTCCATTTTGTCCTTTGTGCTGGGCGGCGGTATCAGCCTGATCACCGGCGTCATTGCGCTGGTATATGCAGCAATTTCCAAAACACGCCTGGAAGAGGGAAACTATGAGCGTGCATGCAAAGATGCAAGTGTAAGCCGCACGCTGAATATTGTGACGATCGTATTGTTTTCGCTTCGTGTGGTGCTTTTGATCTTGATTATTGTGTTGTATGCAGCTTTGTTTGCGGTGGCACTGCAGGAAATGCCGATGTATTGATCTGAATTTTTTAACGATCCAAATAAAAGCTGAAGACTTTTTTTGCCTGCAGGGTCGGCTGAAGCTCTCCAAAGCGCGGTACATTGCCTGATACGGATTTTTTGAAGGTTGTTGAGGAGACATTATGCCCGATGTAAAACTTGGCGAATACCGCCATCCGTGGAATTCGTTTGAAGCGTTTTATCCCGATCATGCAAAGGGACGCAGTAAACGGCTGATCGACCAAAAGGTGTCGGGATTGCCCTTTGACGATCGGCAGCAGATCTATTGTCTGCTTCACGCCATCGGACAGCGGTTGATGGAAAGCCTTGCGGAAGAAAAAGATGGATTCATTACCTATCGCGCCATCGGTTATACGGATGCGCAGATCGCCTCGCAGAAGAAAAAAGCGATCGGGCGGCTTGCTGCGGTCAATGACTATATGGAATCCGTTGCAAGAGCGCCGCTTTTTTCCGATCCGCAGGATACGTATCGATCCGCCTGGGAATATTACGAACTTTTGCGGTATCGAACACAGGAGGAACTTGAAAAGATTTAAGATTTTTGCCACAATAAAGGCGGCTTGCGAGAGCCGCCTTTTACGATTGTAATGGAGAATAACGATGATCGAACATTGCAAAATTTCCGTCCCTGTACCCGAATCGGGATTGGAACCCGTACTGCTGAGCGATGAGACGATGGCTTGCCGCGTGGCTGCCGTGCGCGTGAAGATGAAGGAAAAGAATCTGGATGCCCTGGTCATCTATGCGGATTTGGAACATGGCTCAAATTTTGAATATCTCACAGGCTTCCTGCCCCGATTCGAGGAAGCTTTGCTGGTTTTGAAATCCGACGGTAAGGCGTACATGGTGATGGGCAACGAAAACCTGAACAAAGTGGGCAAGGCCCGCCTTTCGGCGGAAGCCATCCATATGCCCCACTTTTCCCTGCCCAATCAGCCCATGGAGACGAAAAATTCTGTGGCGCAGATTCTTGCCCAATGCGATTTTTCCACTGCGAAGAAAATCGGCCTTGCAGGCTGGAAGCGTTTTACCGCAAAATACGACGATAATTCCGCTTTGACAGAACTGCCCTTTTATATTGTACAGGCGCTGAAAGAAATTTGCCCCGATGCGTCGATGGTCAATGCATCTGACATTTTCATCGGCGACGGCGGCGTGCGAAGCGTAAACAATGCCAACGAGCTTGCTCATTATGAATTCGGCGCGGCGCTGGCAGGGCAGTGCATGCAAAACGCCATGGATGCGCTGGAAGAAGGCAAAACTGAGATGGAGGCGGCGTCCCATCTTTCCATGTACGGTCAGCGTCACTGCGTGGTGACCATCATGGCGGCAGGGGAGCGGTTTGAGAAAGCCAATCTCTATCCCGCTGCCAAAAGAATCGCCCGCGGTGACCGTATCGCCATGACCACAGGCTTCAAAGGCGGTCTGCAGTCCCGAAGCGGTTATGCGGTATCCTGCGAAAAAGAACTGCCTGAAGCAGAGCGCGATTACCTCGATCGTCTTGCCAAGCCCTACTATGCCGCCGTACAGGCGTGGCTTGAAAACATCCGTATCGGCATGACGGGAGGCGAGTTGTATCAGGTGATAGAGAACGTATTCCCCAAGTCGGAATACCACTGGCATCTGAATCCCGGTCACCTTTGCGCGGATGAAGAGTGGCTCTCGTCACCTATCTATGAGAAATCTGAGGAAGTCTTGCAAAGCGGCATGATTTTGCAAATCGATATCATCCCCTCCGTTGCACCCTTTGGTGGCGTCAATGCGGAATCGGGCATCGCCCTTGCGGACGAAAAACTGCAAAAGGAAATCGAAACGCAGTATCCCGAACTGATGGCGCGATTCCGCGCCCGCCAAGCGTACATGCGCGATGTCCTCGGCATCAACCTTCCGGCCTGCGTTCTTCCTATGTCCAACATGACGGCATTCTATCGCCCCTTTATGCTGGATAAGGAAAAGGCACTTGTGTGCAGGTGATAAATCGTAAAATTTGAGTTTGACGAGGAGAACGTATATGAAATACAAAGGAACACTTATTGTTGTTAAAGATTGTAACCGTGCGTTAAAGTTCTATCGTGATATGTTTGGATTTCAACTTCTTCAAGACAACGATGGAAATATGGAATTGACGAATAATATCTATTTACAGGAATTGAGATACTGGGAACAATTCACAAAAAGAAGCGT
>JAGBGW010000287.1 GCA_017935825.1 Clostridia bacterium | reverse complement strand
GAAAAACATCATTTTGTAGGGACCGTCGTCCCCGACGGTCCGCAAACGTCAGCAACATACCTTTCGATTTCGGACCGTGCGGGAGCACGGTCCCTACATTTTCGTGTGTGTTTTTCTCACATCTGCTGCAATACGCCGTGGGACAGGCGAAGGACCACATCTGCCTGCTCGGCGACGGCGGTGGAGTGGGACACGATGACGATGCAGCGGTTGTCCTCGTAGGCGTTTTCCTTCAAAAGCGCCACGATCTCCTCTGCGGTGTCCTCGTCAAGGTTGCCCGTGGGTTCGTCCGCCAAGATCAGCGGTGCGCCGCTTGCAAGCGCTCTTGCGATAGCAACGCGCTGCTGCTGACCGCCCGAAAGCTTCAGGACCTGTCTTCGAATCTCCTCGCGCTTGATCCCCACTTTGCGAAGGTACGGATAGGGATTTTCTTTTGTCACCAGCTGCACATTTTCCGCCGCGGTCATGTAATCCACAAGATTGTAGTTCTGGAACACATAGGCAGCGTTGTGCTTTCTGTGGTTGGCAAGACCGATCTTGGCGATGTCCTCGCCTTCAAATTCAATTGTGCCTTCCGTAGGCACGTCAAGACCGCCCATCAAGGAAAGCAGCGTGGTTTTGCCGCAGCCCGAGGGACCGAAAATGCAGTAGACCTTGCCTTTTTCCAGTTCCAGATTTACGCCGCGCAGAACGGGTCTGCCGCCTTTATAGGTATAATTCACGTTTTTTACACTGAGCAATGCCATAATCTTATCCCCCTTAACTCATCATGGAGAGTATCTTTTTGGGCTGCATGTACAAAATCTGAAGTGCCGACACGATGGTGGACAAAAGCGTGATGCCCACACCCATGGCGGCGGTCAGCACGATGGCGGCAGGCGAAACTTTGGATTCAAAATGCACGCCTGTCAGCAGCACCACTTCCTTGCCGTCGTTGTCATCCGTAATTTCTTCCTGCGCCTCCACCTGCTTTTCCACTGCGCTGTAGAGGGAATCGCTGACCTTGCCGCCGATGGAAAGTGCCACGGGACAAGCCACCAAAACTGCAATCAGGGCGATGATCAGCATTTCGATGAAAAGCTGACGGACGATGCTCTTTTTCTCAATGCCAAGAGCAAGGTACACGCCGATCTCATAGGCACGGTTGCGCACCCAAAGTGCGGCGATAAGCAGCAGCATCACGCAGAAGATGGAAAGCGTGACGATCAAAAGGATCCTGACCAAGGTGATGATGCGGTTCAGCGGAACCGCCATGGACTGATAAACGCTGTCATCCACGGTGACGGTGTAACCCTCGCCAAGTGTTTTTTCGATTTCCCCTGCGATGGACGAAAGCTGCAGAGGATCGGTGACAAACACCGATGCGCTTGCATAGCGCTGTGCGCCCTCGTAGTCGATATCGTCATAGTCCTGACGGATGGCGTGAAGCGTGTCGTTGTCCATGAACACGGTATTGACGGGCATTTCCCAAACCTGGGCGTTTGGCATATCGGTGGGGTTTGCCATGGAATAGATGCCCACGATGGTGAATTCGTAGGGATTTGCCTCATCGTAGGTATCTGCGCCCGTGCGCCAGTAGCCGCAGACTTTTGCCCCAAGGAACAGGCCGCTTGTAAACGCCACATCTTCCGAGAGCATAATCTGTCCGCCGCTTTCGGGGGTGATGTGGTCGCCCTGCTTCATGCGCATGGTGCCGTAGAGGAAGTAGTCGCTCTTGTCGGTAAACTCATGTGCTTCCACCATGGCAAGGTGCTCGGTACCGGGCATGACACCTTCGCTTTGCACGAATGAAAGATCAGGAAACACCATGCGAAGACCGCTTTTGGTATCCACACTTTGCACACCGTCCATGCCCTGCATGGCTGCCACGGCATCAGCATCCACGAAAGCGGATTCCCCATCGCCCTGCACCACAAGGAAGCCGCCCACATCCTGCTGCATTTGGCGCATCATGGCGTTTGCCGCCGTGGTGATGGAAAAGCCGATCAGCGACACCGACAGCATCAGTGCCAAAATCAACAGCAGCAGCGACGAGCGGAACCCCTGCCTTGTGATATACAGCAGGGCGCGCTTGACCGATTTCATGATACACTTCCCCCTTTTTATGTAAAATTTCAGCCGAACATTCTATGGTATATATATATCATATGCGATGTATGTCGTCAAGTGGTTCGGTATAATTTAACATATCGTTCATATGTGGGGGCGGTTCATCCCCCACGATAGTGTAGGATAGAAATCATACCTCGTAGGGGCGGCATTTATGCCGCCCTCAGGCGTTGGAGCATAATCAGGCGTTGACGGAACAGGCACGGCCTGTTCCCTACAGGCGTTGGATGTTTCACCAAACCCTGTAGGGGTGGATTACCGAGGGCACAAGATCCATATCCGCCCGCAAGCGACAGAATACCATCAAACGTTTTCGGGACGGGAAACCCGTCCCCTACATTGTTTTCTCACACTTTTTGTCATCCCGAGCGCAGTCGAGGAATCTCTACTTTTCCTCATACCCACAAAGTAAAAAGACCCGACACGGATTTGTGTCGAGCCTTTATGGGAGTAACGTTATGGATTCTTTTTTCTGATTATTTTCCCTGTGCGCCGTGGCAGGTGCCGCTCATGGGACAGCCGCCGCAGCCGCAGCTGCAGGAGGACTTGCCCTTCTTCTTGTCGCGGATCATCTTATAAACGATGGCGCCGACGATCGCAACGACTGCCAACAGTACAAGGATCGTGGGAAGGTTCATGTTCTGGCTCATCATAGGAAAATCACTCGTTTCTTAGAATTTTGCAGGATCGTCGTAGGGACTCTTTCTAAAGAGCATGTACAGCATGAACACCGCAAGCACGATCGCAACTGCGGTCCAGAGCGTGAAGATGCCGCCTGCGATCAGCATGCCAAGCTGGTAGACGATAAGGGAGATGACATATGCAAACACGCACATGTAGCCGATGGCAAACCAGGTCCACTTTGCGTTGTTCATCTCGCGCTTGATGGCGCCCATTGCTGCGAAGCAGGGTGCGCAAAGCAGGTTGAAGATCATGAAGGAGAAGCCTGCAAGCTTGCTGCCGCCAAAGAACTCGGTTGCGATAACAGAAAGCTGACCTGCACCTTCTGCGCCCAGTTCAACCAGTTCGAATGCCAGGTCCGCATTTGCCATGGAGGAAAGTGCGCCGAATACGCCGACCACTTCTTCCTTTGCAACAAGGCCAAGGATGGTAGCAACTGCTGCCTGCCAGGTGTCAAAACCAAGGGGAGCAAAGATCACTGCGATGAAGGAACCGATCACGTTCAGGATGGAAGTGGAGTCACCTTCGCCGATGTAGTGGAAGCCGCCCTCAAAGGACAGGGAGTTGAGCACCCAGATGATCACGCTTGCCGCCACGATGACGGTACCTGCACGCTTGATGAAGCTCCAGCCGCGTTCCCAGGTTGCACGAAGGACGTTGTTTGCAACGGGCATGTGGTATGCAGGAAGCTCCATGACAAAGGGAGCGGGATCGCCTGCGAAAGGCTTGGTTTTCTTGAGGATAATACCCGATACGATCACTGCGCCGATACCGATGAAGTAGGCTGCAGTCGCAACCCATGCTGCGCCGCCGAACAGTGCGCCTGCGATCATGCCGACGATGGGCATCTTTGCGCCGCAGGGCACAAAGCCTGTGGTCATGATGGTCATTTTGCGGTCACGGTCCTGCTCGATGGTACGGCTTGCCATGATGCCGGGCACGCCGCAGCCGGATGCAACCAGCATGGGGATGAAGGACTTGCCCGAAAGACCGAACTTTCTGAAGATACGGTCCATGATGAAGGCAACGCGCGCCATGTAGCCCACGTTTTCCAGGATGGAAAGCAGCAGGAACAAGATCAGCATCTGGGGTACGAAGCCCAGAACTGCGCCCACGCCGCCGATGATGCCGTCTGCAATCAGGGAAGTCAGCCATGCCGCGCAGCCAATGCCTTCAAGCCAAGCAGCTACAGAAGGTACGATCCACTCGCCAAAGAGGGTGTCGTTCATAAAGCCCACGGTCCAGTCGCCGATGGTGCCAATGGAAAGGGTGTACACGCCCCACATGATCAGTGCAAAGATGGGCAGCGCAAGGATGCGGTTGGTGACCACGCGGTCGATCTTGTCGCTTACGGTCAGCTTACCTGCGCCCTTTTTCTTATATACGCCCTTCAGGATCGATGCGATGTAGATATATCGTTCGTTGGTGATGATGGATTCTGCATCATCGTCCATTTCGGCTTCCGCCGCCTGAATGTCGGTTTCAATATGTGCCAGCTTTTCCTCGCTGATGGCAAGATCTTCCAGCACTTTCTCATCGCGCTCGAAGATCTTGATGGCGTACCAGCGCTGGTTTTCACTGGGCATGTCGTGGAGCACCGCCTCTTCGATGTGGGCAATTGCATGTTCCACCGCACCCGAGAAGCTGTGCTGGGGCACTGCCCTGCTGCCTGCTGCAGCCACGGCTGCCTCTGCCGCTTCCATGACGCCGGTGCCTTTGAGTGCAGAAATCTCATACACGGGGCAGCCAAGGGACTTGGAAAGCTGTGCGACATTGATGGTGTCGCCGTTTTTCTTCACCACGTCCATCATGTTGATGGCGATGACCACGGGAATGCCAAGCTCGGTCAGCTGGGTAGTCAGATAAAGGTTGCGCTCAAGGTTGGTGCCGTCGACGATGTTGAGGATGACGTCAGGACGATCGTTCAGAAGATAGTTACGGGCAACCACTTCTTCCAGCGTATAAGGAGAAAGAGAGTAGATGCCGGGCAGGTCGGTGATGGTGACGTCCTTGTGCTTTTTCAGTTTGCCTTCTTTATGCTCAACGGTGACGCCGGGCCAGTTGCCCACGTACTGGTTGGAGCCTGTCAGTGCATTGAACAGGGTGGTTTTGCCGCTGTTGGGGTTGCCCGCAAGGGCGATGGTGATACCCATAAGATTTCCTCCAATGATATATAGGAAAATGAATTAGTTCTAGCTAACGTATTTGGTAAAAAAATAGATTATTCCACTTCGATGCTTGCGGCATCTTCTTTTCGGATGGAAAGCTCATAGCCGCGCACGGTGATCTCAATGGGATCGCCCAGAGGTGCCACTTTACGCACATAGACTTCCACACCCTTGGTGATACCCATGTCCATGATGCGGCGTTTGATCGCACCTGTGCCGTGGAGTTTCACGACCTGTGTGGTCTGACCGACCTGAACTTCTTTGAGTGTCTTCATACGCTCCTCCTTCAGATGATTAAATCATGATCTTGGCGGCCATCTGATCGTTGATCGCCACGCGGGATTCTTTGACGTTGACGATCACGTTGCCTCCGATTTTGGAAACAAGGATGATCCCCGTACCCGGCACGAAACCAAGGGTCTTCAAATGCTGGCGCACCTGCGGACTACCACCCACTTTGCGGATGATATTCTCTTCCCCCACCTGTGCGAAATTCAGCGGCATCATGACTGTCAACCTCCTGTTAGGCTAACCTAACCTGTTAGCCGAAGTAATTAGTTAGTCTCTACTAACCATATGTTATTCTAAACTAACATATGCATCCTGTCAAGTATTTCCTTGGAAGATTTTGAGAATTATTTTCATTTTTTTGCGGTTTATTCATGATTTGCAAAGCAGATTCCCACGCGGTATGATAGAAGAAAGAGAATTGTTTGAACGTCCATCAATGCAATGCAAATAAAATACAGAAATCCCTCATCTCCGCTCAGGATGACAAAAACTGCATCGCATACATTTGTAGGGGACGGGTTTCCCGTCCCGAAAGCGTTCGAAAACAATCAGACGTCCACGGGGCGACGAGGGCGTCGCCCCCTACAAGGTTTGATTCAAATCATACTCCCGTAGGGTCGAGGCCATGCCTCGACCGAAAGCACCACGATTGTATGTGCATCCCATATTTCAACATCACACAGGAGAACGCACCATGTTTTATAAAAACGCATACATCTACGGCACGGATTTTGCATTCCATCACGGCGCATTTGAAGTCGTGGGCGACCGCTTTGGTCAGGTCTTCCCCACTGATGTGCCCGACGATGCCATCGACTTGCAGGGCGCAACCGTCATCCCGGGGTTGGTCGACATCCACACCCATGGCGCACTTGGATTTGACTTCACCGCAGACTGTGATGATTTTGATGGACTCACTCGCATGGCGGCGTATCTTGCCAAAAACGGTGTCACGTCCTTCACCCCATCCCACGGCACCCATTGCCATGAGGTACTGCGTGCCGCCCATCGCAATGCAAAACGCCTTGCCGACGCCGCACTTGAAAAAACTGCACGCGTGCTGGGCATCCACATGGAAGGACCGTATTTTTGCCAAGCCAAAAAGGGCGGACAGAACGGCGACTACCTGCGTAACCCCGATTGGCGCGAGGTGCTGGAATTAAATGAAGAAACAGGCGGCATGATCCGTCTTGTTTCCCTTGCGCCCGAACTGGATGGCGCGGAAGAATTCATTGAGAAACTCCGCGGCACCTGCACCCTTTCCATGGGGCACAGCGATGCCACCTACGAACAGGCAAAATGGGCGTTTGAACAAGGCGTGACACAGCTGACACATACGTTTAATGCCATGAATTCCATCCACCACCGAACCCCGGGTCCCATCCCTGCCGCGCTGGAGTATGAAAATGTCTCAGCCGAACTCATCTGTGACGGACATCACGTCCACCCTGCCGCCATCCGCTTGCTGTTTGCTGCCTTTGGGGCGCAGAGGATCATCATGATATCCGATGCGCTTTCCTGCTGCGGCATGGAAGATGGAAAATACTCCACAGGCGGTCTTGATTACGAACTTCATGACGGCATCGGCTGGCTGCCCGACGGCACAATCGCAGGGTCTGCATCAAATCTGTTCGATAACCTGCAGCGCGCCATTTCCTTTGGCATCAGGCGCGAGGATGCCATCCGCGCTGCCACAATCAACCCTGCCCGCGCCATCAAGATGGAGCACTGTGTAGGCTCCATCGAGGAAGGCAAGTTTGCGGATTTCATCGTCTGTGATGAGAATCTGGAAAAAAAGTGCGTGTACCTTGGAGGAAAGTTGGTGTAAATTCCTCAACCAGCCTGACGGCTCTCTCGGGGAGGGAGCCTTGTTTTCACGTCGAGTCAAAAATGCAAAGAAAAACAGCCCGATCGCTCAGGCTGTTTTTCTTTTCATACTGTTATTTCTCCCGTGTTTGAGAGATAGGTTTAACGCAAACCGTAATGTGTTTTATTTTCTCAAATTTGTTCTCAAGCGCATCGTGTACCCGTCTTGAAATCTGATGGCTTTGCGTAAGTGTCATCTCTCCGTCTGCACATATTTGGATATCAACATAGATTTTGTTGCCGAAGACACGGGATTGAATGGAGTCTACACCAAGCACTCCGTCCTGATGAATGGCACATTCAACCATATCTTTTTCTATTTCATCACTACAGGAGCGATCAACCATCTTTTCGATAGCATCCTTAAAAATATCATAGGCTGCTTTTATGATAAAAATGCAAATAACCAGACCTGCAACAGTATCCATCATCGGAAAACCCATTCTTGCACAGGCAATACCAAACAGGGCGCCGATAGACGACAGTGCGTCGCTGCGATGATGCCATGCATCTGCCATTAAAGCACCCGAATCAAGACGAACTGCGTGAAACCGTGTATACCAATACATCGCTTCTTTTCCAACAATTGAAATAATTGCCGCAACAAGCGCCAGTATGCCCGGAACTTTGAATTCCTGCTCACTGCCGGAACGGATTTTCTCGATAGCGGTATGACCGATAAACAAACCGCTGATCAGCAGAATAACCGCCAATACAACTGCGGCAACACATTCAAACCGTTCATGTCCGTACGGATGGTCTTTATCCGATTCTTTTGCAGAAAGCTTCACACCTATGATAACAATAATACTGCTAAGAATATCAGATGCGGAATGGACAGCATCGCTGATCATTGCATCGGAGTTTGCTAAAACGCCTGCAATGATTTTGAAAAGAGACAAAAGAGTATTGCCAATAATGCTGACGAGGGATACTTTGACAGCGGTTTTTTCCATGGATTTACCTCCGAGAGAATATGATACTACTCTATGCTTCTTTTCTCCCGTGTATAAAGAAACCACGGGAGCAGTCATCGTAACGTACTGTCCCGTGGTTGAAAAATCCACTGTTACATAAGTAACCCGGCTCCAGGCAAAAAGCCCTAGCCTGATCAGTTTGAACTGTATCAAAAAGCTGAGTATTCAATTATTGTAAAAGCGTTACAAAGCATTGTCAAGCAAAACTTTGAATCCTGCAGAAAAGCCGTGTATCTTGGTGGAAAGTTGGTGTAAATCCCTTAGTCTTGTTTTTGTTTGTACGCATACGTTCAGGGTAGGACAAGTCCTGCCCCTACGGTTGAGGTTTAATTTATATCATACCTTCGTAGGGTCGAGGCCATGCCTCGACCGCCAACGTTTGAAGCATTACCATACGTTTTTCGGAACAGGCGTGGCCTGTTCCCTACAGATGTTTTGTTATTCGTCTTCCCCCACACAAAAAAACAGCCCGATCACTCGAGCTGTTTTTCTTTTTCAATTATTCAACTTCGATGAGCTCATACTCCATGGAGCCGATGCCCTTATCTGCCGCCACCTTGATGGTATAGGTGCCGTTGCGGGATTCGATGCGCTCGATGAGCTTTGCCTTGCCGGGGTCTTCGCTTGCGTAGATCATGTCGATGCAAGCCTGGTCAACTGCACAGGGGTCGGTGGATACGCAGATGCCGATGTCGCCCATGCAGGGGTCTTCTGCCACTGCACAGCAGTCGCAGTCGACGGACAGGTTCTTGATGACGTTGACATAGACCAGATTGCCGTGGAAGAAATCGATGACGGAACCTGCTGCATCTGCCATGGATTCAAGGAACATGTCGTGATCCTGGGTCCAGATTTTTTCGGGTTCGCCTGCGCCGTGGATCCATGCCTTACCAAAGGAGGATGCGGTGCCGATGGAGATCTGCTTCAGTGCGCCGCCGTAACCGCCCATGGGATGACCCTTGAAGTGGGAAAGCACCAGCATGGAGTCGTACTCTGCCATGTTCTTACCCACATAGTTTTTGTCGATGCGAACGGGATTTGCCACGGGGATGGCAAGGTCGGGACCTTCGCCGTCGAGAATATCCACTGCAAAGTACTCGATCCAGCGGTGGTATGCCATCAGTTCCTGATGCTTTTTGGTCTCGTTGCGTGCGCCGTTGTAAGCGGTGTTGCACTCAACAACAGTACCCTTGACGTGCTCGATCATGGGCTGCCAAAAGTCGGGGGTGATGAAATTCTGATTGCCCTTTTCGCCGGAATGGACCTTGACTGCCACGTTGCCGGTCACTTCTTTGCCTGCCAGTTTGTACAGTTCCAGAACCTTTTCAGGCGTGATGGTGCGAGAGAAATAAACCTTTGCGGACATAGGAATACCTCCTGTAAACTTTTATCAACTTTGTTATACATCACAAAGTCAACCACGTCAATATTTCATTTTAAATTCCTGCGAATCTATATAAAAACCGCCCCGAAGCAAATTGCTTTGAGGCGGTTTGATCAAGTGTAAATTAAAAATAGCTGACTTTGATATTTTTCCCCATCTTTCGCAGGCATTCGGAAAGTTCCGACACCAGATTCATCTTGATGTTGAAGTTGATGGGCAGCTCGGGGTTCTGGTGAGCAGGATTGATGGCCTTACCCACGTAGAAGTTGATATCCGTTGCCTCCTCAAAGAGCAAGCGGCAAATCAGCGATGCACCATCGTGCATGGTGCTCCAGTGCTCGTAGTGGATGTTTTCCCCAAGGTAGTCCTTGGCATACTCCACCACACGGTTGACGGTGATGACACCCTCGGTAACAAGGTCCGCACCCTCCAGCTGCGCCGTGGGCGGAATGTCGGAGTTTTCAAAGCGCAGGCTGGGCTGCAGAGGCTTTCCAAGATATTTCGCCGCAAGGGACGCAGTGGTGCCGCCGCAGATAATATGCTTGCCCGCTTTGGAGAAAAACAGCGACATCATGCGCTCGGTATCGTCCCGATTGTAGGGCGGACCAAAGAGGATGTTCATGGGCTCGCGCTTTCGAAGCCGCACCACGCAGGCGGTGGCATCATCCCCCGGCTGACCGCCGTAGAGCTTGAAGCACTCGTCCACCAGCATGGAGGAAAGAATCTTTGAGGTGAACCCCACATGAGCGATGGATTCAAAAAACTCGATGATATTCTCCCGTTTCCAGCCGAAGTTGAACACGGAGCCAATGCCTGCATGGGGACAGCCGTCGCTCATCAGCACGATCATATCGTCCTGCTGCAGCTTGATCACGGACTTCAAAATCAGCTTGCCGTCGATGTTCATCTCCACCGTGGGGTAGTCGTAATTTTGAAAATTGCGCAGCATGATGACCTTGGGGTTATCGTACTGGATGATCTCGGCGGTATCGTTGTTTTTCAAATGGAGAATGGTAAAGGTGGAATAGGCGATGCCGCGCACGGAGCACACGGGAAGGGTGGCAGCGATGGTGGAGACACACTCTTCCAGCGGCAAACCTTCTGCAACCATGGTGGAGATGATCTTGGAAGTAAGCGTGGATAAAATGCTCGCTTTTACACCACTGCCAAGACCGTCGGACAGGACGATGACGGTGGAATCATCCCCCGTTTCCACGATATCCACATGGTCGCCGCACAGTTGCTCGCCGTAATGGTTCAGGCTTTTATAGCCGATATCGGCACAAAGATCATTCATCGGCGATGAACTCCTTCAAATTGGCAAGTGCGATCTTGGTCTCGGCTGCAGTCTCGCCAAGAAGCGAGGCGATCTCCTGCACGATGCGCATTTGCTTGTCCACCACGCGGTCCGCCACCTCGATGGTCTGGCGGCTGATGCTCTCCTTCTTCCTGCGCTGATCCTCTTCCTCGGTCACATCGCGCATGATACCGATCAGAAGATGGGATTCCGGGTCATAGACGATGGCCTGCTCCACATAGCGCTTGTATTCTGCAAGGTACACACGGCGGTTGATCGAATCCTTATGGGTCTGCTTCACCACCAAAAACGGGGTGGGATCAAGGATGCGGATCACAGGCTCACCCAGCACATCACTTTCGTAGCGGATGTTCATGATCTTGCGTGCCGCAGCGTTGATCTGCTGTACTTCCAGTTCTTCGTTGAGCACGATCAAACCGTTGGGTGTATTTTTGACGATGGCATCGGAGAAGCTTTCCGCCTTTTCTTTCAGGAACGGCAAGCACATGGAAATCTCCGCCTTCATAACCGCCCCAGGGATAACCGTCTTTATAGCAGACCGGAAGCTCCACACAAATGCAGTTTTCATCCTCCGGGAGCGTTACATT
>JAGBGW010000286.1 GCA_017935825.1 Clostridia bacterium | reverse complement strand
CGATACCATGATGGTGGGAACACTGGGCTATACGGCAATCGCGGCGGTGGGACTGACCATGCAGCCGCGTATGATTCTTTTGATTTTAGCACAGGCACTTTGCGTCGGAACCACCGCAATCGTCTCAAGACGAAAGGGCGAAGGCGATCAAAAATCAGCTAATTTGTGTTTTGGTCAGTCCATGCTAGTCGTTACCATCATTGGCATTATTATGTCGCTGATCGGTTTCTTCTTCCCTGAAGAATTTATGCTTCTGGCAGGTGCCAACGAAGAAACGCTGGAAATGGCGGTTACATATTTTCGCATCATTTCAAGCACACTTGTGTTCAACTACTGGTCGCTTTGTATCTGCGCTGCCATGCGCGCCATCGGCTCCACGCGCATTACACTTGTTACAAACCTGACGGCAAACCTTGTCAATGTGGTCCTCAACTACGCACTCATCGGCGGACACTTCGGCTTTCCGGCACTTGGCGTGCGCGGTGCGGCCATTGCAACCGCAACCGGTACCATTATCGGCTGCATTATCGCTTTTATCGTCGCGCTGAAAAAAACAGGTTACCTGCGCCTTCGTCTTCGAAACATATTCAGCTTTGATAAACCCACAATGAAAGGTCTTATGACCGTTGGCAGTTCTTCCATGATCGAAACCGTCTGTCTTCGCGTGGGATTCCTTTTGACGTCAAGATTGATCGCTTCGCTGAGCACGGATGCCTTTGCGACCTACCAAATCGTGTCGCAGGTGACAATGCTCACATTCACACTTGGCGATGGCATTGCAGCTGCAGGCGCATCCCTTGTGGGACAGAGCCTTGGTGCGAAAAGAAAAGACCTTGCCATGGCAAATGTTCGCATCAGCAGGCGAATCTCTTCCGTTATATCTGTATTTTTGATTTTGCTGCTTTTGTTTTTCAGACGACCGTTTGCATCGTTGTTCACTGACGAAATTTCCATTATTGAAAATGCATCGATTGCATTTCTTGTCGTCGCCGTTGCGATCTTTTCCCAAAATGGACGTGTAGTTTATTCCGGTTGTCTTCGCGGCGCAGGTGATGTCCGTTTCGTAGCGTTGTGTTCATTGATCAGTGTTACCATCCTGCGTCCGATTTTAACATGGGTTCTTTGCTATCCGCTCAATGCAGCGCTTCCTTTTGCACATCTTGCAGTAACCGGTCCGTGGATCGCGTTCACCATCGATGCCTTCATCCGTGACGGACTTCTCATCCGCCGTATCAATAAAGGTAAGTGGATGCAGATCAAACTGTAAAAAAGCAACACCCGAAGATTTCTCTTCGGGTGTTTTTATGCGATTTTATCTCCAGTTGATCTGCGGTGTTTTTCTCGGTGCAGAGCGCTCATAGCTGATTGCAGGATAACCCACCAGAAGGACGATTACAACGTCTTTTTCGGTCAGTCCAAGAACTTCCCGTGCTTCGGGGGAAGCGTTCACTGCGCGGCGGATAAAGCCGCTGTAGAGGCATCCAAGACCCAGCGAGTATGCCATAAGCTCGATATTGCTTGCAGCAAGGCCGCAGCTTGTTTCCGTACCGCACAGCATCAGGATGCAGGGTGCTTCAAAAAACAGGCTGTCACGCTTGTTGGACGGGTCTGCAAGGTAGTCCTGATACATTTTCTTCCAGCGGTAAGCATATGCACCTGCGTTGCCCTGAGAAATAAAGGTATCTGCGACGGTATCAAGCCCCTTCCAAATAAAGGGCTTTACTTCTTCCAGCTTATCCTGTACCACCACATAGCTTACATCCTGTGCGTTGCTGCCGGTGGGGGTGAAGCGTCCTGCTTCGATGAGCAGCTCAAGCTTTTCACGTTCCACAGGCCGTTCCTTATAATGACGGATGCTTCTTCTGGACTTGATTTGGGTAAGAAGATCTTCTGCCTTCACAGGCAGGGCATAGGGGATTATATCCTCCATGGGCATGTCGTCGATGCTGCATGCACCCTTGGGGCAAACCGCAACGCAGTGACCGCACTCAAAGCAAGAGCCAAGAACCTTGGGACGACCATCTTCCATGACAAGGTTGTTGCCAAAACAATCCTTATAGCAAAGACCGCAGCCAATGCAAAGATTTTGATCAATATGTACCATAAACTGTTTATCCTTTCAAAATTCATTAAATAGATTATAGCAAAAAGAGTATCTGTGGTAAAGGAAAACACTTCTTGTGGTGCAAACAAAAAACAAGAAACCCTCCCGTACTGTTTCGTACAGGAGGGTTTGTATTATGTCTTTTTAAACTTCCAGCGCCATCAGACGGTCCATATAACGCTCGCGGTACACTGCATAATCTGCATTGTAGTTTGCATCGGTGCCCTGATGCAGCATGCGCAGGTATTCCTGATGGTTCTTGAGAATTTCCTCATTTTCCTGAGACAGGATCAGAATTGCACAGCTGGAGCACTGGTCAGCAACACGTTCCAGATAAGTGAGCGTATCCAGGAACACAAGACCTGCGCCGATGGTGCAGGTGCCGGCCTTCAGACGATCGATGTGGCGATCGCGAAGTGCAGCAACCATATCGTCGATAACTTCTTCCAGAGGTTCGATCTTCTTTGCAACCTTGGAATCGTTGTCGCGGAATGCATGAATTGCGTAATCGGTGATCTCCATAATGGCGTCGCAAAGCGTATCGAGCTCAGCACGTGCCTTGGGAGAGAAGGAGAGACCCTGTGCGATGAGCTTCTGTGCCATCTCATCCAGGTTGGTTGCATAGTCGCCAATGCGTTCGAAACCGCTCATTGCCTGCATCAGAGCGTTGACCTGACGGTTGTCTTCCCAGGTCTGGGTATGTGCAGAAAGACCGATGAGGAAGTTATCTGCCACGTCTGCGAAGACGTCAAGACGATCCTCGGTGGCGAAAAGACCAACGGAGCGCTGTTCATCAAACTCGGTCAACTGGGTGATACTGTCAAACAGGTTATCGCGTGCGATTGCACCCATGGTACCGATTGCTTCGTTTGCAGTTTCAAGTGCCATTGCAGGAGAAACATAAAGCTTGGGGTCCAAAGATTCCAGAGGCTTGAAGCGTTCGTCCGCCTGTGCCTGCTTTTCATCGGGCTTGACGATAATCATGGAAGCCTTGACAAGCAAAGAGGTGAAGGGGACAAGCAGAACTGCAGTAACCAGATTGAAAATCGTCTGGAAGTCTGCAATGTTACCGCTGGTAACGATCTTATTCCAAAGATCCGGCCATACGCCGCGATTACGCAGGATGGTCAATGCTGCCATAAATAACACGGTACCGATGAGGTTGAAGAGAATATGCACGATACCGGTACGCTTTGCATCCTTAGAAGAACCGATGGAGCAAACAAGTGCGGTGGTAACACAAGTACCGATGTTAATACCCATGATGATGGGGAACATGCTGTTGAAGGTGATAAGACCGGTGGAAGCAAGCGTCTGTACGATACCGACCATTGCAGAGGAAGACTGCACGATAACGGTAAATACAAGACCGATACCAAGACCAAGCATGGGAGAAGAAGCGAACTGTGCAACCATGTTGGCAAAAGCAGGAGATTCAGACAGAGGATCGACAGCACCGGTCATAGCCATAAGACCGGTAAACAGCACACCGAAGCCCATGAAGATAGCACCCGTGGTCTTGCTGTTGCCGCGCTTGATGAACATGATAAGCAGGATGCCGAAGATTGCAGCAAGCGGAGCACGCGTGGAGGGCTTGAAGAATTCAAGCACCATGTTGCCGCCGGAATCAACGTCCATCAGGCGGATGATCTG
>JAGBGW010000285.1 GCA_017935825.1 Clostridia bacterium | reverse complement strand
CCATGGTGTCAAGCAGCCCCAAGGCTCTGCCGTTAAAGGACAGACCGTATTCGCTGGCGGTCTGCTCGCGGTAATCATCGCCGAACATTTCCTTCAATTCCTCACGCGTGAAGGGACGGGATAAATCTTTACCCGAACGCCGGAACATGCGAAGGTATCTGTCGTGCCAGACGAAGAAGTCCATGCCGCATTCGCGGCACCAACGCACGAAATCGATGGCACGCTGCACGGGGACAAATTCCGCATGGAAGGGGTCACAGGAGACCATGAGGGTGTTGCCGAAAAGCTCTTTCACGCGGCGGATTTTCTCCTTCGCGCTTTGTTCGTCATAACACCAGAAACCATTGGTCTCGATGTAATCCACGCTGATGCCTGCACTTTTCAGTTCCTCCAGCATGGTGCAAAGACCTTCGAAGTTCAAAAACGGCTCTCCCCCGCCGATGTGCACGGAATACACACCGTGGGAGCGCAGAAGCTTGCAAAGCGCCTTTGCATTTTCGCGGGTGATATACTCGTCATCCCACTTGGGCGACGATGCATATAAACAGTGCACGCAGGCTGCATTGCACTTGTTGTTGACCATGATGCCAAGGTTATGCATAAGTTACACCTCTATCTTGTAACGTTTCTGATCCACTTGCCCGATGCCACGTGACGGATGCAGAAGAAGAATTTGATCACCTCATCACTGCACTTGAACAGGAACATGGGTACCACACCGAATTTGAATACCAGCGAGCACAGTGCCGCCAGCGGCAGACAGAACACATACATGGGCATAATGTCCAGTGCAAGGGACGTCTTGACGTCGCCGCCGCCGCGGAAAACGCCCACCACGTTGATCAGGTTCAAGCCGCGCACAGGTGCGGTCAATGCAAGCACCATCAGCATAAAGTTGGAAATCTCCACCGCATCGGAGGACATATTCATCAAAGGATAAATGATGGGTTCCGCAAACACGAATCGGATCAGCAGCAAAAGCGCTGTATTGATAAAGCCAATGAAAAGACCCATCTTGTTCAGCGCCATGGCGTTGATATACGCCCGTTCCTCGCCGCCTTCGCCAATGGATTTGCCCACCAGCACCGCAGTGGCATTACCTGCGGCAAAAAGCACCACGTTGACCACGCGTTCCACATTGCTGGTCAGGGTGGATGCTGCCAAGATCGCCGTGCTGCCCTGCATATAGCCCATAATGACGGTGTACAGGGAAATACCAAGGGACCAGCAGGTCTCGTTGATCATAACGGGCAGTGCATAACGCACAAAGTCGGAGAAGATCACCTTGCCCGGGCGAAGCACCAGGGAAGGTTTCACACGGAATTTCTTATCGCGGATGGCAAAGATCACCACTGCCGCAACTTCACACGCACGGGAGAAAACGGTGGCGATCGCCGCACCTTCCATACCAAGTGCGGGCATGCCGAACTTACCGAAGATCAGCACCCAGTTGAGGAAAATATTCAGCAGTGCAGAACCGCCAAGGATCCATGCACCAAGCTTGGCCCGTTCCATGGAGCGCTGCACGGCAAGGTAGATCGCACTGATGGCACCAAGCACATAGGCAAAGCCGATGATCCTTGCATAGCGGGCACCGATGGGCACAAGCGCCATGTTGTTGGTCATAAGCCGCATCACGGCTTCGGGGAAGATCGCAATGACCGCCGTTACGATGGAGGTAAAGATCAGTCCTGCATAGATACCCATACCCAGCACGCGGTTGATGGAATCATGATCGCCCTTGCCGTAGTACTGTGCAACCAGCACGCAGGCGCCGCTTTGGATGCCGAAGGTCATCAGTGTCAAAATAAAGAACGGCGTATTGGCAACGGTCATTGCCGCAAGTTCGTTTTCGCCCAGCATACCCACCATCAGTGTGTCGGAAAGGCCAAGCATGTGGGAAATCAAATTCTGCAGTACGATGGGCAGCATCAGACTGAATGCGGTTTTATAAAAGCCTTTTTCGGGTTTGATGCGAAGATCGTACCGTTTTGCAATCTGCATAAGGTATCCCTCCTTATAAATCTTAAAATCTTTTATTCCGTG
>JAGBGW010000284.1 GCA_017935825.1 Clostridia bacterium | reverse complement strand
GGAAAAGCAGCTGATGTACGGTCCCTACATCCACCACTGTGTCGGTACCCCCGGCAAGTTCAAGGACATCATGATCGAGGCATGCAAGTACATCCCCGGTCTGAATCCCGATCCCGCTGTCTGATTTTAAAGTCAGATTGTAAAATGGCATAAGAAAAAAGGCTTGGAGAGTAATCTCCAAGCCTTTTATTTTTGCTTTGTTATTCTACAAATTTTACAGCAGTGCCGTATACGATGACTTCGGCTGCGCCCTGCATGACGGCAGAGGATGCATAGCGGATGTTAATGACGGCATCGGCGCCCAAGCTTTCTGCTTCATCCACCATACGCTTTGTGGCAAGGGCACGGGCTTCGTTCATCATTTCGGTGTATGCGGTCAACTCACCGCCCACCAATGTTTTGAAAGCTTGACCAATGTCCTTACCAATGTGTTTGGATTGGATCGTGCTGCCTTTGACAAGGGTGAGCGTCTCCAGCTTTTTACCACTGATATAATCAGTATTGACTAAGATCATCTTCTTCACCTTTCTTGATTTCTTGGATTCGTTCGATACACACTTTGATCAGCATCGCCGAAAATACAAGGGGAATAACCCCCAACACACATTTCCAGATCGTTTTTTGTACCAATGCGATCAAAATACCGAAATACAGTGCATAGTAGAAGATCAGGATGACCGACACAATAATCGGTACACGCAGTTTTTGCTTATGCATCTTTTTGTGCGTAAACCTCCACACAGAAACCCTTGTGACCGCAGTGGGGACAGGTGAGCTTGCGGGTGTTGGGGGTATGGTTTGCCCAGAACATTTCGTTGAATTTGGGGTGGAAGACGGTATGACATTCGGGGCAGATGTAGTCCACGCTCTTATAGTAGAATGCAGACATCCAGATCGTACCCACGACGGTGGCGATAATGCTTACAACAAGCGGCCACCAGATGCCCAGTTTCACGCCGATGACGACCGCGGCGATCTCGATCAGTTCCAGCGGAATGCCCACGCCCAGCATGATGGCGCGCACGCGGCGAAGCTTCTTCTTGTTTTCCATTTGATATGCCATGTCACCCAAAGATTCCACGGAAAAATGCGTTGTACTGCGGACCATGCGGCGCAGCTGCGTCAGCTTCGAAAGCTTTTCCTGCCGCGTTTCGATCTCCTCACGCAGAAGGTTTTCCTGCTGGGTCAGCAGAAGATCGATGACGTTTTCGGGATGTTCTTCTGAAAGCAAGTCGCTGATGGCGTGCAGCGGCAGATCCAGTTCCCGAAGAAAGCAGATCACCTGCATCTTTCTTGCATCATCTTCCGAGTACAGGCGCCGTCCGCCTTCAGTCAGCTCGCTGGGGGAAAGCACGCCGCGCGTGTCGTAGTACTGCACCGTACGCACCGTTACGCCGCAAAGCTTGGCAAGTTCGCCCGTGGTGTATTTTGACATAGCCTTTTCATCTCCTTTCAACGTGATTATAGCCCATAACGCAGCGTTACAAGCAACACATCACGCAAGGGGATTTTTCTTATTGTATCACTTTTTTGTAAAAAGAAAGACCAAATCACAGGATTTGGCCTTTTTCTTTTGATTTTTTTACCGTTGGCACTCACCGGGGTTTTCGGGAATGCCGGGATCGGACAAAATCTGAATGTGGGTGGCAGGGCCAAGGTCGCGCCAGTTTTTCAGATACCAGACCACTTCCTTCTCAGGGGTGACCTCGAAAAACTGCGGCGCCTGACCGAATGCACCCTGCACGCTGAAAACCGTGTTGCCGTTGGCAAGGCGGATGCAGCTCTGCCAGCCGATGGTTTCACTCTTACGGGTGCTGTTGGGTGCCTGGGTGGGGCGCTCAAACTTGCCCACCTGACCCAGCCATGCAGGTGCGTCATCCTCGCTGTAGCTCCAAACCACTTCGCCTGCCTTGTTGACTTCGTAGACGATGCAGTCGGTCTCGTCGGTGATCAGGGTGTTGCCGTTATGAAGGCGCTGGCAGGACCAGGGCTTGGTGCATTCAAAGCGCCAGATCTCGTTGAAGTCGCGGTCGTATTCCACCACCTTGCCACGGGTCAGATAGGCAAGAAGGAAGGTGCCTTCTGCCGTCATGCGGATGCGGCGGAACATTGTGTGTACTTCGCTGTTCGGTTCATAGGGAATATCGTGCTGATATGTGATTTCCATGGTGTGCTTGTTCATGATCACAGCCTGCGGCGTGGGGGCGTTGACCACCATCAGCACTTCGTCGGGACCAATGGGCTGCAGCGAGTGCACTTCTGTACCCTCGGGCAGGTCATAGCGCCAAACCACTTCCTTTTCAGGAGTGATTTCGGCACACCAGTACATACGGGAAAACAGTACATTGCCGTTGCTTAGCACCCATGCATCGTCCAGCTCACCGCCAAGACCCGTGTCATAGGTCCAGACCACTTCGCCGTTTGCCACGATGTAGATGCGGTTGTGTCCCTCGCCAACGTACATGAAGGGATAACGTCCCATGTCGCCTTCAATTTCTACACGGGTCTCCCAACGCTTGGGGATCAGTGCCTCTTCCTCGGGACCGAAAAGGGGTACGTCTTTGCTGCTGTAACGATGGAGCAGGTCCATCACAGGTGCCGTTTTGGATACATTCATTGCAGAATATCTCCTTTGTCAATTCTCTATTTGTTATATATCAAAAATAAACCCCGCCTGCAATGCTGAAGTACCCCAAAATACATGACAAGTTTGCTGTTCGCGGCACTGTGCAGGTTTGTGTTGACAAGGCATGCTCTTTTAGTAAAATAAAGGAAAGAACGATAATGTTGAATGCGAAGGAGCTTGTGATGGACGACTACAGTATTTGCAAATCCTATATGTCACCCGATGAACGGGAACTTTGGAGCGGTGTGCCCCAGTCGGGACATTTGATCACACCTGCCGATGCGATCATGATTCCGTTCTCCCTTTTCTGGTGTGGATTTGCTTTCTTTTGGGAATATTCAGCCATTACGGGTGGCGCATCGAGCCTGTTTGCGATTTTCGGACTTCCCCTTGTTGCGGTAGGGCTGTACCTTGTGGTGGGCAGGTTTTTCCACACAGCATGGATCCGAAAGCGAACCTGTTACATCATTACCAACCGCCGCATTATCCGCAAGCGCGGCAGCAAGATCGACTTTCTGGATGGCAGTATGACTTACAACATGCAGCTGCACACTTTCTCCGATGGCTGCGGCACCATTTCTTTCGGCCTTCCCACCAACTATGGCAAGCGCAATTTTGCACCGCCTGTCAGTCCGCCTGCTGGCAGTGGTTTCTTCGCACTTGAAAACGTGGAAGATGTGGCACGTGTGCAGCGGATCATCTCCTCCATGGACAAATAAATATAAAATCGAAAGGTCGAGGTCGTGCCTCGGCCTTTTTTGTTACAAAAATGACGGTAGAGTCCCAATTCCACTGTGGGGAGAGCGGAAAATCCACGGGTGGATTGAATGGTTATCAATGCTTATGATACAATAAGTGACGATCAAACAAGGAAGGATGCCCACAAATGGCACTGTCTGCAAAAACCATAAAGAAACAACTGCATCTTTTAAAGCCGCTGCTATCTGCCACATCCCTTGAGACCTGTCGTCGCGGGCAGAACAAACTGGGGGAGCTGATGGGGGCAAGGCAGAGCGGTCGGGTGCTGTATAAGGAGCATGCATTTGCGGACTTTACAGGTGCGTGGGTCATCCCCAAGGACGAGCGTCGGCAGGGCGTGCTGCTGTACCTGCACGGCGGCGGCTACACCTGCGGCAACTTGGAATATGCCAAAGGCGTTGCCGCAAACCTTGCGGTGCAAAGCGGTACCCGTGTGTTCTGCGCAGCGTATCGGCTGGCGCCGGAGCATCGATTCCCCTGTGCACTGGAAGACGCAATGTGTGCCTACCGCTATCTGCTTGACAAGGGCTATACGCCCCGGCATATCACGCTCTGCGGCGAAAGCGCAGGCGGCGGCCTTTGCTATGCGCTGTGCCTGAAATTGAAAGAAGAAAACCTGCCGCTGCCCTGCGGCATCATTGCCTTTTCTCCCTGGACGGACCTGACCGCATCGGGGGAAAGCTATACCAAAAACCGGGAAGCGGATCCTTCCATTTCGCAAAAAGTTCTTTCCTATTATGCCGATTGTTACTGCGACGACAAAACAAACCCCCTCGTGTCGCCACTGTTTGGCGATATG
>JAGBGW010000283.1 GCA_017935825.1 Clostridia bacterium | reverse complement strand
CCCAGGCACTTTGTGACGGCCTGACACGTTTTGGCAGCCGCAGCGCACATGACAAACAGCATTATCTGATCGCACCTGCAAAAAGTCATCTGCAGCAGGGCATCCGCATCGACTGTGCAAGAAGCATCACTGCGATGGACCTTCTTCTGCCCCTTTGCAATGACGTGGTGTTTGAACATCTGCCCGCACTGAATGAAGCCGGCTGGCAGACAAGGAACGCTTTCTTAAACGAGCACGGCATCCGCATTCTTCGAAGCGGTGACACGCTGCATGTGCGAGGAAGTTTAAAAAGCGGCACGTATCATTTTAACCGCACGTTCGGTATCCGCCTTGCAAGTTCCGTGATGATCGCACTGGCACTTTGTGACGGTGTCAGCATCATCAGCGTGGATTCCGATGCCCACAACATGCACAGCTACCTTGTCATGACGGCAGAGACCATGCGAAGGTTCGGCGTGGATATCCTCTCCAGTGCCACCGGCTACATCGTCTACGGCAACCAGACTTATACCTCCCCCAGACAATGTGCTGTGGAGGCGGACTGGGACACTGCGGCCATGTGGCTTGCCGCAAAGCATGCAGGCGCATCCATTGAACTTGAGAATCTGCCGGAGAATTCCTATCAGAATTCCAAACGCATCCGTTCTCTTTTGCCCGACGTAGGACACGATGTCAATCTGGATGGACAGATGAATCTTCTGCCCGCCCTTTGCATCGCTGCGGCACAGTGCCCCAAAGATACCACCATACACGGCATCTGCACGCAGAACAACCCTTGTGTGGATGCGGTAAAAAGCGTACTTGAATCCCTCGGCGTGGGCTGCATGGTGTCCGAAGATTCCATGACGGTACACGGCGGCAACATCCGCGGTGCCATGGTGGACTGCGCAGGCGACAGCCGCCTTGCCATGATGGCAGCCCTTTGCGCCACCTTTGCCCAATCCCCCGTGACGATTCAAAATGCAGAATCCGTCCTCAAATCCGACCCGTCTTTCTATCGACGTTTGCAAAACCTGGGCGCCGATATTCAAATTGAACAGTGACCCGACAGGGAAACAACACGATGATATCCTGCCATATAAAGAGAGGCCTCCAAAATGGAATTGAAAGAACTTCGCCAGCAAATCGATGAAATTGATGCACAGATCGCACAGCTTTTTGCACAGCGTATGCAGTGCAGTGCACGCGTGGCACAGTACAAGTACGAAAACGGCATGTGCATCCGGGATGAGGAACGAAATCTTGAGATCAAAGCAAATGCCGTCAACTTCGCAGGTGAGGACATCGCCCCTTATGTGCGCCGCCTGTATGATGAAATCCTCAACATCAGCCGCGACTTCCAGCGTGAGGTCATGATCAGCGTAGATAAAGACACCGTTCCTCCGCAGGAACATCACAGCCTGTAAAACAAAAGCTCCGATACGGATGTATCGGGGCTTTTTGTATAAACTATTCTTATGCAACGGACTGCTGTAAAATTTCTTCATATTCTTCCAAATTCATGTTAATAGTAATCATTATCGTTATTGACAATATCCTTTTGTTATGGTATTATTATAGTTGTAAGGAAACAACACACCAACCACCGCAAAGGAGTAAAGCATATGAACATCACCAAAACCATTTCTTACGTCGGTGTCAACGACCATGAGATTGACCTGTTTGAAGGCCAGTACGTAGTGCCCAACGGTATGGCTTACAATTCCTATGTAATCTTCGATGAAAAGATCGCAGTCATGGATACGGTGGATGCCCGCTTCACCCATGCATGGCTTGACAATATCGCAGGCGTGCTGCAGGGGAAAACCCCTGATTATCTGATCGTGCAGCACATGGAGCCTGACCACAGCGCAAACATCGTGCAGTTTATGCGCGCATATCCCAACGTCACCATCGTATCTTCCGCAAAGGCATTTGCCATGATGCAGAACTTCTTCGGCACCGACTTTGCTGACAACCGCATCGTCGTGGGCGAAGGCAGCACGCTTTGCCTTGGCAAGCGTACCCTTACCTTCGTCACCGCCCCCATGGTGCACTGGCCGGAAGTCATCGTCACCTATGATGATCAGGACAAGGTCCTGTTCTCTGCAGACGGCTTTGGCAAGTTCGGCGCACTGGATGCAGACGAAGACTGGGCATGCGAAGCTCGCCGCTACTACATCGGCATCGTCGGCAAGTACGGCGCACAGGTCCAGGCACTGCTGAAAAAAGCTGCAGGTCTTGATATCGCCATCATCTGCCCCCTGCACGGTCCCGTACTGACCGAGAACCTCGGTTATTACCTGAACCTTTACAACATCTGGTCCTCTTACGAGGCAGAAGATGACGGCATCGTAATCGCCTATACCTCCGTCTACGGCAACACCAAAAAGGCTGTGATGCAGCTTGCAGATCGGCTGAAGGCCAATGGCTGCCCCAAAGTGGTTGTCAATGATCTTGCCCGCTGCGATATGGCGGAAGCTGTG
>JAGBGW010000033.1 GCA_017935825.1 Clostridia bacterium | reverse complement strand
GCACCAACAAAAAAAGCACTGCATATGCAGTGCTTTTTTTGTTGGTGCAACGAAATCCATCCTTACGGATGGAATAAATCCACGAACAGCGGATGAAATCACTTGCGTGATGAAATCCGCCTGTCGGCGGAAGAAGGATGGATTTCATTTCATCTGTGCAAGCAGATTTCATCCAAGCCATGCTTGGATTTCATCGCACTTGTGCGATTTCATTGAAAAGCAATCTCGGCTATGCTATAGTTCTGAAAAAGAGGTGATTTGCATGGCAGAAAATAAATTAGCAGATCTATCCACGGATTTTGCAATTCAAATACTGAAACTGACAGACCATATAAAAGGACATTATGCCCTATCCAATCAGTTGGAACGAAGCGGAACCAGCATCGGTGCAAATATTCGCGAGGCAAAATATGCCCACAGCCGTCCTGATTTTATTGCTAAACTTCAAATAGCATTAAAAGAATGCTATGAAACAGAATATTGGATCGAAATCGCACAAAAAGCAGAATTAATCGACAATGAAACTGCAAAAACAATGCTTCATGACTGTGGCTCCATACGAAGAATGCTGATTTCCTCCATCAACACGGCAAAACAAAACACCTGATAGGAGGAACTGCGTATGAAAAAGCATTTCATATTTATCTTGATTCTAACCTTTTCACTGATTTTCAGCACCTGTCTTTCCGCCTGCACGCAGGAAGACATTGACAATGCAGTGATCGTCATCGAAACGGTGGACGCCATCATGGACGCGATGGAGGAACAAAAGCAGACCGCCTCCCCCATTGCGGAAGGTTCCACGGGGTTTGAAGCACACTTCATCGACGTGGGTCAGGCGGACTGCACGCTGATCATCTGCGACGGACAGACCCTGCTCATCGACGGCGGCAACGTGGAAGATTCAAGTCTCATCGTCTCCTACATCAGCAGCCTTGGCATCGAGCATCTGGACTATGTGGTCTGCACCCACGGTCACGAGGACCATGTGGGCGGTCTTTTGGGACCCCTGAATGCATTCACCGTCAGTCATGTACTTTGCAGTGTGGACAACTATGACTCCAAGGCTTTTGAAGACTTTAAGCGCTACACCAACAAACAGGGGCTTGAAATCGAAATTCCCGAAGTGGGCGACACATTCAACATCGGCTCTGCGGTGGTGCGTGTGCTTGGTCCGCAGCAGGAGTATTCCGACACCAACAACATGTCCGTTGCAATGCGCATCACCTACGGCGAAACCGCGTTCTTGTTCACGGGCGACGCGGAGGCTATGGCGGAGGAAGATATTGTGGAATCGGGTGCGGTGCTCTCCTCCACGCTTTTGCAGGTGGGACACCACGGAAGTGAAACCTCCACCTCCTATCAGTTCCTGCGCGAAGTGATGCCCGAATATGCCGTCATCTCCGTGGGAGAGGACAATTCCTACGGTCATCCCCACGACGTGATCTTAAGCCGTCTGGAGGATGCAGGCTGTGAGATTTACCGCACCGACGAACAAGGCCACATCATCGCCCAAAGCGACGGCAAGACCATTACGATTTATACAGAGAAATAAGAAAAACGGACGCATGGATCATCATGTGTCCGTTTTTCTTATTTACAATGAAGTATCGGCTTACGCCGATATGAAGCAGCAGCTGTGCTGCCATGAAGCATTTCGCTGCGCGAAATATGAAGCGAAGCGCCAACAAACTTTATCGCGCCGTCAGGCGTGCTTCATGATGCGAAGCATCACTTCATTTTTCATGCACCGAAGGTGCGCTTCATTTATCCTTGCGAATTTATTCGCAAGGATAGAAAATGCCGTGGCTGGAACGAATCTTATACAGCGCGCGGACGATCTCGCCTGTGAACCGGAAGGACTTGGTTTCGCGGGGATTGCGGATCAGTTCTTCCATATCCTCCACTTCGTAGCACATGGCGCTTCTGGTCGCGTCGCCGCAGCGGATGATCTCGCGGGTGCCGTCGTGCTTGACGTAGAGTGCCTCGCAGGCGCGGGGATAGTTGACGTCGATTTCAAGATAGCCCTTTTCGCAGGACACCACGCCGCGCTTGGGCAGCTTGGCACGCATTGCGATGGAGACAACCGCCTTCTGACCCTCGGGGTTGGTCATGACGATGCCCCAGCGGTCGTCCACGCCGCTTTCGTGCATGGTCACGTCGCTTGCAAAGCGGTCCGCCATGGAGTCAAGGAACACGCGCACGAAGCTTGTTGCATAGCCACCGATATCAAGGATAGCGCCGCCTGCCTGCTTGGGATCAAAGAAGCGCATGGAAGGATCGTCCTTCCAGCTGCCGAAGTTGACCTGCACCATCTGGACTTTGCCGAAATAGCCTTCCTCGATCATGTCGCGTAGCTTGCGGTAAAGGGGCATGTGGAACACGGTCATTGCCTCTTCCACGATGACGCCCTTTTCTTTTGCAGCGCGTTCCACCTCGTCCATCTGTTTCTCATTGATGACCAAAGTCTTTTCGCACAGCACATGCTTGCCATGCTCGATGCACAGCATGATGTACTTGTAGTGCACCTCGTGGGTGGCGCCGATGTAGACCACATCGATGTTTTCGTCCTCCACCAGTGCTTCGGGCGATTCATACACGCGGGTGTCGTACTTCTTTGCGAAAGCTTCCGCGCGTGCGAAAGTTCTGTTTGCAACACCGTACAGGGTCGAACCGCAGGCCTTCAGGCTGTCGGCAAACTCGTGTGCAATGTCGCCGGTACCGATGATACCCCAACGAATCTCCATAGTTTTTCCTCCATTGAATTTTTTATGATAAGGGAACTCTTTTTCCCTTATTTCTTTTTACAAAGACATCATATCGCGTGCGATCTCGCGCATGATATCTTCCACCTGCGGATAGGTGCCGCACATGTCAAGGCTGCCGTGGTTGATACCGCGATAGCGGATCAGGCGCACATCACAGCCTGCCTCGATGAGCTTTCTTCCATATTCCTCACCCTGGGGGCGCAGGAAGTCGTATTCCGCATTGATGATGGTGGTCTTGCAGTGCCCCGCAAAATCCTTCGCCATCAAGGGAGAGATGTAGGGATCAAATGCCTGTTCGGTCTTTCCGTTCATATACAGATACCCGATGGTTTCGTCACCTGCGCCGATGGCAAAGGAAGCTTCTTCTAAAAGCTCTTTGTCCGCCTGAATGTCGTACAGGTCAAGGGACCAGGGCACGATATCCTCATAACCTGTGACGGTACGAAGCACCGTGGGATAGATGAGACCTGCATAGGCGATGCGATGGGCGCCTTCGTCCCTGTCCATCAATGCGCACACAGCCGCAAGGTTGCCGCCTGCGCTGTCGCCTGCCACACAGATTTTATTCTTATCAATACCCCACTGATCCGCATGTTCGTAGACGTACTTTACCGTATCATAGCAGTCGTGCAGACCGCCGGGATAGGCGGTTTCGGGCGCAAGGCGGTAATCCACATTGAACACCACCGCATCCGCCACGTCGCACAGAAGCTTGCAGGGATTCTCCACCACGTCGATGCTGCCGCCGATGAAGCCGCCACCATGGATGTAGATCATGCAGGCGCGAAGGGTATCGCTCTTTTCCTCAGGGATATACACGCGCACGGGCACTGCGCCTTCGCTGACAGGCAAGTACAGGTGCTGTGTTTCGATGGGACGGGTGGAAATATCCTCGTTGGGCCAGCCCATGGACTGACGGATCGCGCCGACAGGGATGCCGTTGTAGGTGCGAAGATCGGGTTTTTCATGCTCACGGGGATGCGCTGCCTTGTATTCTTCGTGGGCTTTATAGCGAGGGTCTGCCGCGCCCTGAATTTGCGCATCGGGCACGTTTTTGATCTGGATGGGAAGACCGTTGATCACTTCCACAGGGTTCTTTGCAGGGTCAGCCAAAATGGCAAGACATTCTTTATAAGAGAGCATATTCTTTTTTCCTCCGAACGATTCTATAGTTTGAGTATACCATAAAGTGACTTTAGAAGCATGCAAAATACGCTCTACTTGAAAAAAATACGCACTGATGTATAATGAAGGACGTGTGAAAATTTATAAAAGAGGAACAAAGAGGAAAGAAAACGATGAACATTTGGCACGACAT
>JAGBGW010000282.1 GCA_017935825.1 Clostridia bacterium | reverse complement strand
TGCCGCTCATTGAAGGGCGGATAGTGCATCATCACCGTGATGGGAAGGCCCGTCTTTTTGGCCTGCTGGAGGGAAAGCTCCATGCGGATGGCCTCACGCTGATAGATCTTCAGATCCTCCGGCGTATCGGTACTGCCGTTTGGACAGGTCCAGCCGCGGGAGCCTGCGATCACGATATCGGAAAGCGTCACGCAGTCGTTTTGCAGTGCGTACATATTTTCGCCAAGCATCGCGCGCACACGGCCGATGGAACCCCACCAAAAGTCATGGTTGCCTTTGATGATGATTTTTTTGCCCGGCAATGCACGAATCCAGTCGATATCGCACTTGGCTTCTTCCATGGTCATCGCCCAGCTGATATCGCCCGGGACCAGCACCACGTCATCTTCTGCAACAAGCTTCTTCCACGCCTGTTCGATCTTACCTGCATGGTCCTGCCACTGCGGCCCGAAAATATCCATCGCTTTGGTCGGAACTGCGCCTGACAGATGCAAGTCACTGATCGCATACAAGTGCATGGTTACTGCTCCTCTTCCTCGTCAAAGGAGAAAGAAGCATCTTCATCCTCGTCGTAATCCAGATCGTCTTCCATCTGTGCAAGTTCGCCTTCGGGAATATCGTCATCGGGCAGCTCGATCTCAAGCTCGTCAATGGCGGAATCCGAACGCATATCGTCTTCCTGTGCTTCCACCTCGTTGGCAGCTTCGCGGTCTCTTCTGCGGCGTGCGGTGATGCATGCCTGGCAGAAGTCCTCACCGGGAAGTGCAGGGTTGGTACCGCATTCGATGCAAAGAGAGTCGACCTCTTCGATGTCGGTGACTTTGGTCACCTTGCGGCATATGGGGCAAAGATCTGCACCGTCCAGGATATAGTTCAATTCACATCTGGGACATTTTTTCGGTCTCATGATCGTAATCCTCTGTCTAATTTGTCTTTTTTCGTCCGCTGACGGCAGCATTTACCATGGAAATGCAATGCCAAAAAGGCTATGCATAGATGCATATATTCGATATGATCTATACGTTCCACGAACAACCTTCAGCACTATTATCTATATCATGCCCATAGTGAAAAATCAAGGTCTATTTCCAAGGAAGATGTTATGAAACGAGAAAAATTTATTGATACTACCCACTTGTGCAAAATCGCGATCTGCATTGTGTTGTTGTGCAGTTTGCTTTTTGTGCCCAATACCGCACGTTCTGCCACGGTTTCAGAGGAACCTGCGCAAAAAATGCTGCACCTGATCAATGAAGAAAGAAAGGAGCAATCGCTGCCGGCCTACCGCTCCTCCCCCATTTTGCAGCAGGCGGCGCAGGCAAAACTGGACGATATGATGGCAAACGGCTACTTTGCCCATGAATCGCCCACCTATGGAGATGTGCAAAACCTGCTTGCCCACTTCGGGCTCAACGCACACTGCAGCGAGAACATCGCCCGTTACGGCAGCCTTGAAAAAGCCCACGCCGCCCTTATGACCTCCCCTGCGCACAGAAGGAACATTCTGGCACGCGGATTCAATGCCGTGGGCATCGCCGCCGCACGCCTGCCCTCAGGCGGTTATATGGTGGTGCAGATTTTTGCGAGGGTGTGATGGTTGGTTTTTATCCAACGCTGTAGGGGCAGGATTCATCCTGCCCTAAAGCGTACGTTTCAATCAAACATTTAGGGCGAGATTAATCTCGCCCCTACGGTAGCGATGGACGATATCAGCGCTGTTCACACGCAAAAAGGACACAAGGTATTACCCTGTGCCCTTTTTTGCTTCAATCCATTTACTTTTTCATGACCCGGCTGATAAAAAACATTGGATCGTCCGACTTAAGCTCTACGATACTATTACGGCAATATGCTTTACACCCGTAAGATGATCGCAGCAGTTAAACCTTAGTCTTTATCCTGTTGTTTTTCAGTTTTGTCCAGATGGCTGTGTGTAAATGTATCATTTGCAAAGGTGATCTGCAGACTGCCTGCCTTGACATAATCATTGGCTTCATGTTTGCTGTGAACGCTCTTGAGGTTCCCCTTCATGATACCGGTCGTAATCAGCGACACAAGCAAGCCCAAACCAAGGGCAATGCCCGCGCGCATCAGCATATCCTCCGGCCGATACACAGCAAACGTGACCGCAGCAATACCGATCAGCAGACCCAGCAGCCATCCGATATATGCACCCTTATCCAAAGGAAGATCGCCGACAAACTTGCCTGTCTGACCGTTCATGGCAAAGGTGTACAGCTGATCCTTCCATTTGGTATTGAGGATCCACACAGGATACAGTGCATAACGGGTCTGTGCCTGACGAAGCTGCACGCTGCAGCTTTCC
>JAGBGW010000281.1 GCA_017935825.1 Clostridia bacterium | reverse complement strand
TCTTCCGCAAACTCATCCTCCGGGAATTCTTCTACCAAATACGTTTCTTCGTCGTCCTGTGCAGCTTCCTGTGCCGCTTGCTCACGATAGGCTTCCTGCATCCTGCGATCGAAATCCTCGATCTCTTCCATCTGCGCCGCATAGGCAATCAGATGTTCGTCATAGATCTCGCCGGGATAACCCTCTTCTTCCAGATCCATCTCAACAGCGCTGGGCACGAAGTACTGCTGGGCATCGTCCATGGGCGAATAATGATCGCGGACTTGTTCTTCTTCTGCCGCATCAGATGCAGAATCCACCGCAGGTTCGGTTTCTGCCTCTTCTTCCTGCATGGAATCATACTGCTCAAAGATCTCGCGGGCGATGGTACGGGTATGCTCCAACGCATCCTCCTGCTGTGCCGTTTCTTCTACAACGGGAACCACGTCCTCCACGGTCTCCACCTGTTCATAGCCATAGGCACGAACAAGTTCCGCTTCGGGCAGTGTCATTGCCACCGCATCGTCTGCAGGAATAAACAGCTCGCCCTCCAGCACGGGTACAGCTTCTTCCGTTTCTTCAACGATTTCTTCTACCACACCGCCAAGCTCGATCACATCAGCCTGTGCTTGCGCAGGTTCTTCAGCCGTTTCTTCCGTCACACCGCCAAGCTCAATGACGTCGGGCACATCTTCCTGTGCCGCTTTTTCGTCGCCGAACAGATCAAAGTCTGCAGGAAGTTCCTCCGCCACACTGGTTCTGCCATAGATGGCGCGGGTCTCGTCTTCATCGTTTTGGGGATTGAGTGCCGACATACGGCGATCGATACGTGCCGATTCTGCATCAACACGGTGCATGGTGGCCATCAGCGCCGCAGCGCGGGCTGCCATGGGGCTGTTGCGAAGACTCTCAGGCATTTCGCGCATGATCTTCTGGCGCAGTGCGGTCTCGGGATCCATGGGGAAGTCGTCTTCTTCCTGTTCCTGAGCAGTTTCTTCCTGCACCGGCGGCTGTTCTTCGGGCGTTTCTTGTGCAGCCTGCATTACAGGTTCTGCAGCTTCTTGTGTTCCATCCGATTCGATTTGGATATCATCCTGTACTTCTACAGCTTCTTCCAGCTCGTACAGCTCGATTTCGATATCATCCTCTTTCTCGGCGATTTCTTCATCATCATCCAGCACGATGATCTCATAATCGTCGGCAGATTCGATGGGCTCTTCCTTCATCTCATACAGTTCGATCTCGATCTCATCGTCTGCTTCGCCAGATTCTTCCACGGTTTCGGGAAGATCAGCTGCGATGGATTCTTCTTCCGGCTCGTACAGCTCGATTTCGATATCGTCCTCTTCCTCGGCGATTTCTTCATCATCATCCAGTACGATGATCTCGTAATCGTCAGCGGATTGGGCAGGCTCTTCCTCCATCTCATACAGTTCGATTTCGATCTCATCGTCTGCTTCGACAGGTTCTTCCTCGGTTTCGGGAAGATCAGCTGCGATGGATTCTTCTTCGGCTGCTTCTTCCATCTCATACAGCTCGATTTCGATATCGTCCTCTTCCTCGGTGAATTCTTCCTCGTCATCCAGTACGATGATCTCATAGTCATCAGCGGATTCGATGGGGTCTGCAATGCGTTCTTCGTCGTCCAGACGAATTTCCACATCCTGACGGACGGGTGGCATTTCCTCCACCATTACAGGCACTACGCGCAATTTTTCATACAATGCCTGACTGCGGGCAGCAAACGCCTCGTCCCCTTCGGGCGCATCGATGTCTTCACGCAGAGATTCTTCATCGGCGGTCTCGCGTTCCAGTTCGTCAGCGATGGCATCCGCCTCCTGACGGATGTGCTCCGCCTTTTGCGGATCCACAGTTTCACCGTCCACCAATGCTTGCGGTTCGGGAATATTCCACTGCTGCTGTACCTGCAGCCAGGGGTCTTCCGTTTCCACACCCACGGCACGCTGATAATCTTCCACAATGCGGGCAGCTTCCTGGGGAGAAACTTCGTCCGCCACCAGCACTTCCACGTCGTAGGCATAGGGTGCAGCCGCTTCGATCTCCTGGGTGTCCTCAAAAATTGCCTGCCAGACGGTTTCGTCGGCAACAACAGGCTCTTCGCGCTGTTCTTCCTCCACCTGTACGGCGGATTCCACATATTCCTGGGAGAAGTCTTCCTCTGCACAAAAGAGGGTATCTTCCACCTGCAGAACTTCTTCCATCGCGGTTTCGGGCGCGGCTTCCTCCTCGCCATCGGTGATGTCGATGTCGATCCAGCTGTCCCGGGGTTCCTGCTCTTGCTCCTGTTCCTGCATGGTCTGCTGGGCAGCTTCCACGCTGTGCTGTACCAGAATCTGGGCAAACTCCTCCTCCGCCTGACGGGCGGCGGCACGGGCAGCCTCTTCCTGCTGCCAGAGCACATCCTGCGCAGGCAGTACAGCCGTGGCGCGGGTGTCCTCGCCCTGTTCCAGCTCCAGCATGATGGCATCCAGCTCGGACATCTTGGGTTCGGGTGCAGGACGGCGAAGTTCGTCAAACATTTCGTCCAGCTCGTCATCCAGCTCGCTTCTGTCAGCCTCGCGGCTGTAGAACAGAGGAACGTTGATGGCGGCAGGCGCAGGTTCGGTCACTTCCTCTGCAGCTTCTTCCACTGCAGGTTCGTCCGCTTCGACCACTTCTTCGATGGTTTCCTCCGCGATCTCTTCGGGTTCTTCGATGACCTCGGCGGTTTCTTCGATTTCAATAACTACAGGTTCTTAGATAGCCTCGGCGGTCTCTTAGATTTCGACCACAACGGGTTCTTCGATAACTTCTGCGGTTTCTTCGATTTCAACAACTACAGGTTCTTCAACGACCTCGGCGGTTTCTTCGATCTCAACAACGACAGGTTCTTCGGCGACCTCGACAGCTTCTTCGATTTCAACGACGTCAGGTTCTTCGACAACCTCGGCTGTCTCTTCGATTTCAACGACGACGGGTTCTTCGATAGTCTCGACGGTTTCTTCGATTTCAATAACTACGGGTTCTTCGACAACTTCTGCAGGTTCTTCAATTTCAACCGCTACGGGTTCTTCAATAACTTCCGCAGGTTCTTCAATTTCGAAAACGATGGGTTCTTCCGTCGCTTCTTCGGGTTCGGCGATGGTGAAGGCCACGGGCTGTGCAGCAAGCACTGCAGTTTTTTCCTCTGCAGCCGCTGCAGGTTCGTCGATCACTTCGATGGTTTCTTCCACCGCTTCGGGCGCGGAGGTTTCTTCCACAATTTCTTCCGCGATTTCTTCCGCAGGTTCTTCGGGAGATTCCACGTGGTTGATCTGGTCGGCGATGCGGCGAGCCTCTGCACGAAGTTCCTCTGCGCTTGCATCCGCATCTGCAAAAACGGCGATCTCGATGCCGTCCACGGGGACGAAGTGCATCTTCTTGTTTTCCAGAAGCTCCGCTTCTTCTTCGCCGAAGGTGATGGTCAGTTCTTCCTGCTCATAAACAGGCGCAGGTGCTTCCTCCTGCACCGCAGGACGGAGCAGAAGGTCGTCAATATGGGCATCGGGCACGGTGGTTTCCGTGTTTTTGGAAGCCGGCTTTGCCTCGAAGGGAGATTTCAGTTCGCGTTCCCGCTTCTTTGCGGCACTGTGGTCGGCAAAGTAGTCAAAGCGGTATGCCATGATGCCGGGCTCGGCGGTAGGAGCAGATTCCGGTGCAGATTCAAAAATATCGATGACGTTGCCGGGCAAAATCAGGTGCTCACGGGGCGCCTTTTTGGCAGGCGCAGGCTCGGTGACGGGTTCTTCAATTTCTTCTGCCGTCATTTCAATGACAGGTTCTGCAGCGACAGGCGTAGGTTCTTCTTCCACCACTTCCACGCTCTGTGCAAAGTAGGGCAGGGAACCTGCTTCGTAGACAACGGCATCGTCTTTGGGTGCTTCTTCAGGCTTTTCTTCTGCAGGATGCAGTTCATCCTCGTGACCGATCCAAAAAGGTGACGTGCGCTGCTTCTTTGCTCTGGGTTTGGGCGCAGGCTCTGCCTTTTCGGGCACGTGCAGCACTGCGTTTTCGTTAAAAGCGGTGGTGACGTCGAATTCCTCAGGGGCAGGAAGTTCTTCCTCATGGGAAGAGACGATCTTGCCGAAGGCATCTGCATGGACACGGGCACCTTCAAAGGGCACGGATGCCGCAAACACGCCCATGGGACGGGATGCAGGGACCTTGGGTACATTGCCCATCAAAGGGGTGATGCCGCTTGCGCCGATGGTGGAAGATGCAAATGTCTCGGTACGCTTGTTGATGCCGCCTGCAAAACCCACGGGGGCAGGCAGGTCGCTGCCAAACATGTTATAGGACGGTGCGGCAGGAGCAGGGGTCGTGACATGTTCTTCCTTTTCTTCTTCCAGGAAGTAATCCTTGGTATAGTCAAGAACGGTGTCCATATCCGCTTCGTTTTTTACGTCGATGGTCATGTTATAGGGCGTCTCGATGCTGACCACAGCACGGCAGAATACGCGCATGGAAGCAAGAAAATCCTTCTGGGTGCGGCAGCGGATGCCGGAAAGCTTTTCCGTCAGGGAATCCATATCCTCTGCGGCGCAGACGGTGATGGGTTCCACCTGATAGTCCTCATATTCGGCGGCGGTGGCACCCAGACCCATGGCATCATGGACCGTTTTGGCATACAAAACAGGCGACAGCGCATAGAACAGTGCATACTGTTCGCTTTGCCGCTTGGTGCCGCTTTCGATTTTTACCACGTAGTCGGCATTCTGCGCATCGGACATGGCGCGCTTGCCGCGGGCAAATACAAATACATACAGCTGGTACATACGCCTCAAGTTGCGATGTACGGCGCGGACAAAGCCCGCATCAATGCCCGTATTTGCCTCCCCCACGGTGGTGGAATGGATGATATATTGCTTTTGCTTGCGCTCAAGCATCAGGTTTTTCTGCATAATTCCCTCTTTCGATCCATGGCGGAAACCTGTCGTCTCCTGTGCATGGATATACCTATACCATGATACTACCAATTATACCAAAATAGTTGGTATTTGGGTAGTTTTGCATCGAAATCTACCTTATATTGTGATAATTTTTTGGATGGAAAAATTTGGATCGATTTTTGACGGTTTGGGAACGATAAAACAAGGTGGTTTTCAAGCTGTTTGATGGTGGAAAAAAGTATGGATGACGAACGATCATATTGTTTCAAGCCGCACACACACGCGGAACGTCGGGTCATCGTCCCCCACGGCATCGGATATCCTCAAACGCTCGTAGGGGGTGACGCCCTCGTCACCCCGCAGTCGTCAATCTCATATCAAGCGTTGGCGGGGCGATGTAGGCATCGCCCCCTACGGATATTGTTTTTTAAAAGCACAGACAAAAAACAGACGTATGATATAACCTCACACGTCTGTTTTCCCGTTTTTCTAAGTAAAATTACACATTCCCGAAGGGAATATATCACATTTGCGAAGCAAATATATCACTTGCACGAAGTGCAAATATCACATGCCCAAAGGGCATATATCACTGCGTGACCGCTTGTCGGTCACGCCCTGTGTCACGCCCTGTGCATTGCATCGTCAATGAAGTGATACAGCGGAGCCAGCAGGCGGAAGTCGTGGGACATCTGCTTGGCGAGGATGGGATCAAGGGCGGATTCAAAGCCCTCCACATGTTCCAGATAAAAACTCTTTTTGCAAAGCCAGGGAAGGAGCCTCGGGTCTGCGGATTCGCACTCGGCAGGCAGGCGGACGTAGTCGTGACCCAAAAGGGTGTAGGTGTCCATCAAATCTTCTGCCTCGATGATCTTCAAAAACTGCTTCTGGTGCTTCATCACCGCCGCGCGGAATTTGCGCATCTGGGTGGGGGTGGCGGAATAAAAGCCCATGCCGTAGGCCACATCCACACCGCTGACCTCAAAGTACAGGTTCAGGCCCTGCGACACGCTTTCGTCGCTGTGGCGGTAGCTTGCCCAAAGGTGGTCGCGATAGGGCGTTTTGTCCTTGGTGAATCGGGTGTCGCGGCGAATACGGGATACGGCGCGCTCGGGACGGGTGTCCAGCGTGTCGTCCACATCCAGCACCGCATCCGCCACCTCTGCAGCCAGGGCGCGCATGGGGGTTCTTGCATGATCGATGTAACGCTTGCGGTTTGCATCAAAAAATTCTTTATTGTTGTGCATGGCGATGTCAAAAAAGAAATCGCGCGCTTCATATGTAAAGCCTTCAAATGCCATAAAAAAGCATCCTCCTGCAAAAATTTTTCCTGCTTACAGAATAGCATTTTATCACCGCGCACGCAAAGGGGAATTTTTGCATACTCTGTACCATGACTCACGTTTGTGAGAATTCACAAAAAAAGGAGTGTACGGCATGTCCTTTTATACCTACCGCACTACATACGATGCCAACTGTCCTGCGCCCGGTCCTGCGCAAAACCTCCCCGACGGCCTTTGCGAACGCGCCTGTGTACAAGTCAAACGGGTGTACGATTCCTGCATGCAGCAGGTGCAGCTTGACGACGTGACCTTCGATCTGGAAGACATCCGTCCCTGCGACCAAAGCTTTACCGCGCCGCTGTGTTTTCTTTCCTGCCGCAGCATCCCGGGCAAAACGCGCATCACTGATTTATCCGTCCACCCCATCGCCGATTCCGACCATCTGGCACGGGTGCGTGCATCCGTTTCCGTGCCCATTGAGATCCTGTTTTCCGATGCAAACGGCATCGAGGGTGCAGGAAGAAGTTCCGTCACCATGCAAAAAGATGTGGTGCTGTACGTACCCGATGATTCCATCATCCCCTACACGGTGGAAGCCGTGGCGGCGGCGGTATGCGTCACGGGTACCTACTGCGGAAACTTCCGCTTCCGCGTGACCATCTGCGTCACCGTCATTTTGAAGGTGCTGGCAGAAGTACAGCTGCTCATCCCCACCTACGGTTACTGCCAGATTCCCCCTTGTCAGGAATTTGCTTCGGGCGTATGCGATGACTTTTTCTCCCTGCCCATCTACCCGCCCATTGAAGGATGCGAGTGTATTGGAAACACCAGTGTTTCCAATACACAGTGAAATAGTTCCTGCGGAACTGTAAAATTCACCTGCGGCGAGTGAAATATTTGCTTCGCAAATGTGAAATATGCCCTGTCGGGCATGTGTAATTTTACTTAGGAAAATGGAAAAACAGACGTGTGAGGTTTTATCATACGTCTGTTTTTTGTCTATGCTTTTAAAAACAATATCCGTAGGGGGCGATGCCTACATCGCCCCGCCAACGCTTGATATGATCCTGACGACTGCGGGGTGACGAGGGCGTCACCCCCTACGAGCGTTTGATGATATCCGATGCCGTATGGGACGACGACCCGACGTTCCGTGTGTATGCGGCTTGAAAGAAAACGATCGATTGTTTGTCCATCCGTTGTTTTTCCGCCGCATAAACGCCATCCAACCTTCCGTTTTCTTCCTTGCCGGGAGACCTTTTTAATTCTTAATCATCACTTTAATCGGTGCTGACATATCTTTTTGCCTTGCTTTCTTGACATCATCGAGGCAAACGGCGATAATGAATTTAACAACAATTCCCTTTTGGGCCAAGAAAAAAAGGAGTTATCGCAGTATGTATAATTTCACGCTTTCCATCCCCACGAAACTTCATTTTGGTAAGGGTCAGGCAGCTATGCTGGGCAAGGATATCGCAGCATACACCAACCGTGTTCTGATGGTTTACGGCGGCGGCAGCGTCAAGCGCAACGGCGCATATGACGATGTTTGCGCAACCTTGAAAGAAAACGGCATCGAATGGGTGGAGCTTGGCGGCATCGCATCCAACCCCAAGATCGAATCCGTATACGAAGGCATCAAGCTTTGCCGTGAGAATGATCTGGGCGGCATCGTGGCCGTCGGCGGCGGTTCTTCCATCGACTGCGCAAAGGCGATCGCAGGCAACGTCCACTTCGAGGGCGATGCATGGGATGCAATCATGAAGGGCAGACCCCAGACCGATAAGATCCTGCCCGTATTTGCAGTGCTTACCCTTGCTGCAACCGGTTCCGAGATGAACAGAAACGCTGTTATCTCCAACATGGAACTGAACATCAAGACCGCTTTCTGCGACGACGTGCTGATCCCCGTATCCGCCGTTATGGACCCCACCTATTCCTACAGCGTACCTGCTTATTACACTGCTGCAGGTGTAGTGGACATCATGTCCCATACCTTTGAGAACTACTTCTCTCGCGAGACCGACGGCTATGCACACGACCGCATGGCAGAAGGTGCACTGATCGCCTGCATCCAGCAGGGTCCTGTTGCTGTAAACGATCCTACCAACTATGCAGCACGTGCAGCAATGATGTACGTCTCCCCCTGGGTCATCAACGGCATCACCCGTGCAGGTAAGTCCTGCGGCTGGAGCTGCCATCCCATCGAGCATGAGCTGTCCGCATACTACGACGTATGCCACGGCGCAGGTCTTGCAGTTGTCACGCCTTCCTGGATGCGCCACATCCTCTCCGATGCAACCGTGGATAAGTTCGTCGAGTACGGCGTAAACGTATGGAAGATCGATGCAAATCTTGACAAGTACGAGATCGCAAACACCGCCATCGACAAGACCGAGGAATTCTTCCGCTCCATCGGCATGCCCACCACCCTTCGCGAGCTTGGTATCGACAACAAGGACCTGTTCGACGAGATGGCAGGCAACCTTGCAAACTCCCTTGGCAACGCTTACGTTGCAATGGGCAAGGACGACGTCCTGGCAATCCTGGAAGCTGCATTCTGATTTTAAGCTTTACAACAAAAAGAGCATCCCATATGGGATGCTCTTTTTTCTTTGGTTCATATTTATTTGGCTCCCTCTGATGAGGGAGCTGTCAGCGCAGCTGACTAAGGGAGAGACTTGCAGACCATATGATCGATGGCTTCACAAACACCCGCAAAGTTACGGTCGATATCCATATTGGTAAACCGCATTACTTTCAGGTTCATCTTTTGAAGTTCACAGGTTCGCCTTTCATCTTTTTCCATTTGCGCCTGTGCATAGTGTCCTGCCCCATCAAGTTCAATCACGAGTTGTGCTTTCGCACAGTAAAAATCCACGATATACTCACCTATCGCCTTTTGACGTTGAAAACGAACAGGATAGTGCCGCAAAAACTCATACCATAGCTTTCTTTCCCACGGTGTCATATTCTTTCGCAATTGATTTGCAAGGGAAATATTTGCTTTGTTATATTCCTTCACGTTTTTCTCTCCCTCAGTCTCGCCTTCGGCGATCCAGCTCCCTCATCAGAGGGAGCCTTTTTTCTGCCCAACCTTTCCATCACACTCTGCCGCAGCAGGCAAGGTGGGCCTCGAACAGGGCGATCTCGTAGTCGTAGGTATAGTCGTTCTGCTTTTCGCCGCGGACGATTTGAGCAAAGTCGTGCATCATGGGGTCATAGCGGTCGTAGACGTCGCTTTCCAGTTTCTCGCTTGCATCGCGCCAGGGGTCCACGTCCTCGCCGTGCCAGGTGATGCGTGCATGGGACACCATGAGGGAATCGGAATTGGGCGCCTTACTCTCCAAAGGTTTGACCTCGATGGTGGCATTTTCTGCCGTGACCACCAATTGGCGGCGCTCAAAGCCGTTGACTTCCGCCGCGCAGGTTTTGATGGTGGAAAGTCCGTTTTCGTATTCCAGAACGGCAAAGCCCAGATCTTCGGCAGGTTTCTGTCCTTCAATGGCGGTGT
>JAGBGW010000280.1 GCA_017935825.1 Clostridia bacterium | reverse complement strand
TCTGATCACCCTTTCTCCCGATGCAGACTTCACCGCAACCGTGCTCGATATCGTTGACAATCCCCTTAACCTGGACATTCAGGAGATCGAGGCAGCTCAGGTTCCCCGCACCCTGCAGGATGTTGACATCGCAGTCATCAACGGCAACTACGCAATCGATGCAGGCCTTGATGCAGGCCTGATCCTTGCAACCGAGGACCCCAACTCTGAGGCAGCACAGACCTATGCAAACATTCTCGTCGTCAAGGAAGGCAACGAGGACAACGAGCAGATCCAGGCACTGGCAGAGGCTCTGCAGAGCGAAGAAGTCCGCACCTTCATCGAGGAGACCTACGGCGTAGCAGTCGTTCCGATCTTCTAATTGAAACGCAAATAAAAAAGAACGGAGACACTTCACAAAGAAGTCGTCTCCGTTTTTTATGCAAAAAAACTGAGTTTTTCGACATATAAAGTGATATTGAATCCTTCCGGCTTCAGTGATATTATATTCACCTTTTAACTGTCCGAAGGACAATATAACTTGGCGTAAGCCAAATATAACTGCGAAGCAATATAACTCGCCGTCAGGCGAATATAACTGTGGCACCTTCCTTCCAGAAGGTGCCACAATTGCATCCGGTCTTTTTTATGTCTGATTATCGAAGCGTTGCGCTTTCGTTCAAGATCAGCGTGCTGTAGATGAAAAGCACGTCTGCATCTTCAAAATCCACATAATCGCCCACCATGCCGGGGGAGATATAGCGCGTGTCCACCAAAGTGATGCGGGAGTAACTTTCCATCAACAGCGGTGCAAGAGGTCCTGCAAAGGAATCGCGGAAGATGACCAGATGTCGGTCGCCTTCTGCCAAGGGGTTTTCGATGGTGATCAGCGCCGATGCGCCCGAAAGGTAGGTCTCATAAGGGTCGCGGCTGTGGAGTTTATCCATGTTGTAGATGCCGCTTGCAACCTGTCCGCCTTCGATGGTGGTAACAGCAGCATTTCGGATGGTCTCGTTTTCGATGACCCAGATTTCCTCCTGCTCATAGGACAGCGGCAGCTGTCCTGCGTAGACGCCGAGGAATTCGTCGGAGAGCATAGTCTGTTCCCAAGGGGTATCGGTGATAGGCACTGCATCCATGGCAAGCGCGATATGCTTGGCGCAATCGAGGATATAGCGCTGATCCCAGTGGGGGTCGGTGCGGTAGTAGCAGGTGACGTTCAGACGGTCTGCCACATCGATCCATGTGGCATAGGGCATGTTCTCCTGCACAAGGGTCGCCATGCGGTCGTAGTCAAGGGCAGGATAGCCGTTTTGCTCCGCCAGATAATAGCCCTTATCGGGCACCACGGCAACGTAAATATTGGCGGCATCGCCCAGATACATGTCGTAAAGATTTTGGAACTTGCCCGTGGCACGGAGCACGGAAGCCTCATCCAAGGGATAGGCGATCTTTGCCACATGACCATCCGCATAGTAGAGGCCATTTACATCCCGTTGTCCGAAGACATACAGCGCCGCGTAAGTCTTGATGCGGCGGAAGGTGTCACGCAGGGGGAACTGATCCACGCTGTAGGCTTCAAAGTTGGAAGAGAAATTCTCATCCGAAAGCTTCCAGTTTTCAGGCATCTGTGCAAGCACACGGCGCTCGGTATCGGAGAAGGCATCCGCAGGCTTGAGCCACGCAAACATCATCAGGCTGACCCACAGCACTGCCACAAGAAGGAAACTGATGCATGCATATATGTTTTTTTGTTGTTTCTTCATATATCACACCTCAGAATCTAAAGTACAGGAAGGGATTGAAGGAGCCGTCCACAAGGTAGGCGGTGCAAACGATCAAAGCCAGTGCGCAAAGCACGCTTTGGATGACCCAGACCTTACCTGTCAGCGCGGCTTTTTCTTCCTGCTTTGCCACCCAGTTTTTCGCCACGGGCATGGCGGCAAAGACGGCGATGCAAAGAAGGAGACCGTTGCTCTTTAAGCAATACAGAGCATCGGGCGACACCATGGGCACGCCTGCGCCGAACATGCCTGCGATATCAACACCCGCCATTTTGACGGAATCCGCATTGAAGATGACAAAGCTGACAAGGATAAAGACGAGGGCATAGATATGGGACAGCACGCGGTGGCGGTTTAAGAAATCCATATAGAACTGCTTTTCCAGCGGCAGGAGCACGGCGAAGAACAGCCCCCACAGTACGAAATTCCATGCCGCGCCGTGCCAAAGACCCGTCAGTGCCCAGACAACGGCAAGGTTGAACACCCAGCGGATTTTCTTTACCCTGTTGCCGCCCATGGGGATGTAGATATAGTCGCGGAACCAGGAGCCCAGTGTCATATGCCAGCGGCGCCAGAATTCGGTAAGACTTCTCGAAAGGTAAGGATAATTGAAGTTCTCGGGGAAGGAGAATCCCAGCATCCGTCCGATGCCGATGGCCATATCGCTGTAGCCGGAGAAGTCAAAGTAGATGTACAGCGCAAGGGACACGGCGTAGATCCAGTAAAACAGCACACTCTTATCGTCCGATGCACGGAAGACGTCGCAGATATTCGCCATGGCATTGGCAAGGAGGATCTTCTTGGAAAGACCCACGATGAATCTGCGAACACCCAGCCAAAGTTCCGTCGCATCTGTGCGGCGGGGATGGATCAAATCCTGTTCCACATCGCTGTAGCGGACGATGGGGCCTGCGATCAGCTGGCTGAACATGGAGATGAATGCCGCAAAGTCCACGGGACGACGGGGCGGTTTGACCGTACCGCGCCAGACGTCGATAACATAGCTTACGATCTGGAAGGTATAGAAGCTGATGCCGATGGGCAGCGCAATGCGAAGCGCAGGCACGCCCAGCCCCAGCAGGCGCAGATTTTCCGACACGAAGCCTGCGTACTTATACCAGCCAAGCAGCCCTACCAAAATGACGACCGCAATGATCATCACGGTTTTTGCCGCACAAAGCTTTTGTTTCTTTTTCAGATCATCGATAACATAGCCTGCAAGTGCG
>JAGBGW010000279.1 GCA_017935825.1 Clostridia bacterium | reverse complement strand
GTGGACATCGCCCCCTACAGGGCTTACGGAACGCCCTCGGTCCTTTCGTAGGGGTCGATGCCCACATCGACCCGCACGCGATGGATAAAGATTTGGCGATTACGGGGTGACGAGGGCGTCACCCCCTACGATGGCGGCGGAGGTAAATCCAACGTTCAAATCTCACACTGCACCAGCTGTACCATTTGGGCAAGGAATGCCCCCACGGAAAGCTTTCCCTTGGCAGGGTCGGCGCAGGAGCCGAAGAAGCGGTCCAGCATGGGAATGCGTGCGTATTCAAAGATATGCTCCACCGCGTAGCGCATACTGCGCTCCACACAGGCTGGCGAGACGGAGAATTCTACTGCCGCCATGGGATAGAGCCGATGGGTCAGGGCGTTCAAAAGCGTTGCATCTTTCACACAGGCAAGGGTGCAGTAGCGAAGATAGGAAAAGCCGTCCAGTGTCACGGGCAGCGACAGCGAAAGCAGTATTTTCTGGATGCGTGCATCGAAGGCAAATTCGTTCTGCTTTTGCGCCTTGTCGGTGTAGATCCTGTTGCGCGGCAAGGGAGTCTGTTTTCGTTTTAATGCTTCCATCCCCCGCTGTGCCAGACGGTTGGCGGACACGGGTCGGGCGATGCAGTCGTCCGCGCCCAAATACGCCGCCTGTGCATAGAAAAAAGGATCGTGTATGGTACTTGCTGCAACGGCGCAGGTACGATCGGGTTTGTTTTCCAAAAGACACAGCCCATCGCCACGGGGCAGGATCAGTTCGGTGATCAGCAGGTCGGGCAATGCGGATAACCCCTGCATGGCGCGCGGTGCATCGTGGGCAATGGTGACATCCGTAATGCCGAAAAGGCGCAGTGCTTGTGTCAGCTCTCCTCCGAAATACGCATCGAACCCAGCCACCAAAGCCGCATAACCCATGTACATCTTCCCCTTCTTTTTCTCACATGGTATGTCAGATTCGTGACGGCATGGCGGTTTCCTTCCCTTGGGACATACAAAGACAGCATAATGCAAAAGCAGGCGCAATGCGCACCTGCTCGATTTGTTTATTTGTTTTCAAGGCAGATTTTTTCCTGCAGCCAGGCATCGTACAGCCCTGTGTCACAGGGAAAATCAAGCTGTTTGCCAAGTCCCGAGGAAAGCTGGGCGGCATTGGCAAGCTGTACCGCCAGCAGCGCCTCCCGTCCCGATGCGATCAGGGGCGTGCCATCCAGCACGTTGGATGCAAAGTTTTCAAACATCAGCACATAGTTCATGCCGAAGATGGTGGTATCGGAAAACTCCTCCACGGTGTAAATTTCGTCAGGGTTCTCGCGCAGGATGCGTGGGTAGTCCTGGAAGGTGTACTTGTCGTTCATTACGCTTTCTTCGTCACGGAAGCGATAGACGGCTGCACGGGAAGAATCCTCCACCACGATCTTACCGCCCGAAAAATCCATCTCCAATCGGTCGGTGCCCAATGGATCGTGGGTGCAGGAGATGAAGCTGCCTGTTGCGCCGTTTTCGTAAGTTGTAACGATGGTGACGTCGTTTTCCACGGTGATGTCGCGGTGCATGCCCTCAAGGCACACGGCGTACAGGGTTTTGGGCGTGCCGCAGAACCAGCCCCAAAGGTCCAGCTGATGGGGCGTCTGGTTGACCAAAATGCCGCCGCCCTCGCCGCGGTAGGTGCCGCGCCACGGGCTGGATTTATAATAGCTGTCGGGTCGGTACCAGTTGGTGACCAGCCAGTTAAAACGGCGAAGCTCCCCCATTTGCCCTGAGGAAATCAGCTCCTTGACACGGGCAAAAGCGGTATTGGTGCGCTGATTGAGCATCAGTGCAAAGGAAAGCTGGGGGTGCTTTTCAGACACCGCGATCATTTCTTCCACGTCGCTTGCGCGAACGTCGGCAGGCTTTTCGCAAAGCACATGGATGCCGTGTTCCAAGGCATAGATGGTCACCTCATGGTGCATGTAGTGCGGAACCGTGATGACGATGGCATCGCAGGTGCCCGAGGTGATCAGCTCTTTCCAATCGGTGAAAGTTTCCGCATCGGGATAGATTGACTTTATTTCATCGCATTTATCTTCCGAGCGGTCGTAGATGGCGCAAAGCTTGCAGTTTTGGGGCTTTCTTACATCCTTTGAAATGTGGGGATAAAATTCCCCCGTTCTGCCCGACAAAATGGCAGAGTACAGCCTGCCCTGAATGCCAAAGCCGATGACGCCAAAGCGGATAACGTCCATACAAATTCTCCTTCAAAAAAGTGAAAGCGCATGCAATGCATGCGCCATTGGATTAAAAGAACACGGTAAGCAGTCCATACACGCCCGGCAGAAGAAGGATGGTGCCAAGCAGGATCAGCAGGACTTTGGCAAACTTGTGGGTCTTGGTGCCGAGGAACAGCAGCAGTGCGCCCACGACGGTGATCAGTGCAAAGAATACAAGCGGGGTCATAGATTTTCTCCTTTATCCGTTATTCGGCGGTTGCAAAAACCACACTGTAGCCGTCGGTCAGTTCCGACTGGAGGATGAATTTTTCCAAGATGTTTTCGGTATTGGTTCGGGCGGTCGCAAGGAAGTCCTCATCCGCCATGATCTCGTTTTCCTTATACGCCTTCAGCTCGTCCAGTTTTTCGATGTAGTTTTCCATCTGGGTGGAGTTGAAGATGGTGTCGGAAACGTAGGGATAGTCGAAGGACTCGGTGTCGATCTCGTGGGAGATGATGCCGATTTCAGGCAGCGTGATGGTGATGGTCTTGGTCTCCTGATTGACGGAGCAGGTAACATTTGACAAATCCACGCCCACGGACACCACGCCGTCGTAGGTGAAGACCACAACGTCGGTGGTCAGGGGCAGATCCCAGCCGAATGCCTGCTTACTGTTTTCGTAGAGCACCGCATCGGTATAGTGATACTTGGTGGTGGTCAGCTCAGCAGCCTCGGAGATCATGCTTTCCACGTGGCTGACGGTCAGACTATACTCCTCCCCTTCGATGGTGGGGGTCAGTGCCAAAGAATCCACGATCTGGATGGTCTCCTCGCTGCCCTCGGCACGCTCGCGGTTGCCCTGTACAAAGCGGCCGCAGACAAAGCCCACGCCGATCATCAGCACGATCAGCAGCAGCACACGCAGGATATTGCCCACCGACAGGCTTTCAAAGGTGATCGCCCACTTGTTATCTCTTCTTTTTCTCAATGACATTCCCTCCCGTTATAGAATCAAACCGTACAAATTATGACAAAAACCGATTTCATTAGGGATATTATACTAAAGCACGTCTGCTTTGTCCACATTAATAGACAAAGGGAATCAGTTTCCAGCGTACCTTCTTCTTATATTCGCTATAGCCTGCAAGTTCCGCTTCAAGGAGCTGTTCTTCCCCATGGATGCGCACGAGGATCAGCACGGGATAAATGAGGAAAACGAGCAGTGCATAAACACTTCCAAGCACGATGGGCATGGAAAGGAAAAGAAGAAGCGTTGCGCTGTACATGGGATGGCGCACGATGCCGTAGAGCCCTGAATCCACCACGGACTGCCCCTCTTCCACGCGGATGGTGCGGGATAAATAGGCGTTTTGTTTTAAGACAAAGGCATACAAAACGTAGGATGCAAGAAACAGCACCGCGCCTACGATGCTCGCCCACGGCGGCAGCGTGTACCAGCAAAAGCGATGGTTTAAGCCTGCAAGGATGAAGCCTGCAATGAACATAAGGGCACTCCCCCCTACCACGCCTTTTTGCGCGGATTGCTTTTCCTTTGCATCAAGACGTCGGGCAAGAAGCTCGGGAGCTTTTTTCAACATCACAAACCCTGCCGCCAGCATGGGGATAAATAAGATACCCATCAAAAGCCAGCCCTGCCAAAAGCGCAAGTCCCCTGCAGGCAGGAAAATCAAGCCTGCCACCAGCACAATGCCTGCCGTCACCTTCGTCAGTGCCGAAATCAAAAGTTTGTTTTTCACCGCGTCCATCTCCCCTCTTTTGACACATTATACCATACTTATATTGCGTTTTTATTGCATAAGGTTTGTACTTTATCGTTTTGTGTTGAAATACAAGGATTTTCTGCCTATAATGCAGGTACGTTGTGGGAGGATGGCGAGGAGATCCCTTCACATTTCGTAGGGGGCGACGCCTACGTCGCCCCGCATACGTTGGGACTGCACCAAAGGTTTGCGGATCGATGAGGGCATCGATCCCTACGAGGTTTGGTTTTTATCATGCCCTTGCAGGGACGTCGCTCCTGCGGCGTCCGTGCCAGCCGACAGATTCGTTTTCTCGGGACGTCGGGGTCGTCGTTCCAGGTTGCAAAATGGTCGTCTTTCTCCTTTCCAGTCGAAATTCTCC
>JAGBGW010000278.1 GCA_017935825.1 Clostridia bacterium | reverse complement strand
TGGTCGTACGGATGAGAACGGGAGTATCGTATTTTTCGCTGATCTCAAAAGCAAGCTTGATGAAATCAACAGCTTCCTGGCAATCGGAAGGCTCCAGCATGGGCAGATGTGCGCTTCGGGCATAGAAGCGGGAATCCTGCTCGTTCTGAGAAGAATGCATGCCGGGGTCATCTGCTACGACGATGACAAGACCTGCATTTACGCCCATGTAAGAAGACGTGAAAAGCGGGTCAGCCGCCACGTTCATACCAACATGCTTAAAGCAGCACAGCGTTCTTGCACCGCCAAGGGATGCGCCGATGGCAGTTTCCAGTGCAACTTTTTCATTGGGTGCCCACTGTGCGTGGATACCATCATATTTTGCGGCTTCCTGTGTAATCTCCGTGCTGGGCGTACCGGGATATGCGACAGCAACGCGCACGCCTGCTTCGTAAGCGCCGCGAGCGATCGCCTGATTGCCCAACAACAAAACTTTATCTTCCATTTGTGTCGTTTGACCTCCAAATCAAAACGGCATAAACTGCGCCGTTACATACGCACTATTATAGTATTTAGAAGATACACTGTCAAACAATGACAGAATAAATCTTTAACTTTCGTGCTCGTTTATAATCTGCTGCACAATATCCGCGCAATCGCGCACATATTCACTGCAGGGACGCTTTTTATAATAGCTTTCCGTGCGTTTTTCAGGGGTGGGATCATCCTTGCCTTCAATGCCCAAAGAAAGAAGTGTACGGCAGATATATGCACCGTTTTTCTCCTGAAACATCAGCGCTGCACGCTGGGTCAATGCATAATGTGCCGCCTTTGCTGCGTGGTCGTTGGGGTCCTTGGGTGCATAAAGAAGACCCAATACCATGGACATGCCGCTGACTGCACCGCAAACTTCACGAAGGCGGGAAAGTCCTGCGCCAAAGGGCATGGAAAGAACAGCCGCCTGTTCCTCATCCAGTCCCGTCAAATCGGAAAATGCAAGCACCACAGCCTGCGCACAGTTATAGCCCTGTTTAAACAGTGCCTCTGCCCTATCTGCTCTTGATTCCATTTTGATTCTCCTTTTTAGAAAATGGGAAGGACGGCGCAGAAAGCCTGCACCGTCCCGATATACTGTTTTAAATACCGTTACTGAGCCAGCTTGAAGATCTCAACGATATCGTCTGCATTCAGATGCTTGAATGCGCCGATGGTGCAGTCCTCAGCATTGACGATACGTACGCGCTCTGCCATGCGGCGCATGACATCTTCGCCGATGATGCCGACTTCGGGCATCTCGCTCATGCGAACGGGCATGCCAAGGAAGCGGAAGAAGTCTTCAAGACGTGCAATAGCCTGCAGGATGGTGGATTCGGGATTCTCAAAGTCCATATCCACGCCCATAACACGGGTTGCCCACTTAAGGAAGATCTCGGGGTTCTCTTTGTAGACGTACTTCATCCATGCAGGGGTGATTACCGCAAGACCTGCGCCGTGGGGTACGTCGAATTCACCGGAAAGCTCATGCTCGATCAGATGGGATGCAAAGTCGCCCACACGACCCATGCCGGTCAGACCGTTATGAGAGTAAGTGGATGCAACCATGATGTTTGCACGTGCATCGTAGTTCATGGGATCGTCCACAAGAATACGGCCGCAGTTCATGCAGGTGTGGAAAACTGCCTCGCAAAGACGATCGGTGAACTCGTTGCCGCCCTTTGCATTGTAGAAATAACGCTCAAAGGAGTGGGACATGATGTCGACCACGCCTGCTGCAGTCTGGTATGCAGGAAGGGTCATGGTAAGCTCAGGGTTCTCAACTGCGAAAACGGGACGATGCAGGTCGTTGTCGCAGAAACGCTTGAGGTTTTCGTCTTCCTTGGTGATAACACAGCTGTTGGAAGCTTCAGAACCGGTTGCAGCGATGGTCAGAACAACACCAAGAGGCATGCAGGGTTCGGTCTCAACTGCACGGACAACGCCGTCGTCTTCGATGAACATATCCCATACATCGCCGTCGTACTTCATGCCGATTGCGATTGCCTTTGCAGAGTCGATGGTGGAACCGCCGCCGATTGCAAGAATGAAGTCAACGCCTTCTTTTCTGCAAAGGTCGATGCCTTCGTAAACCAGGTCAAGACGGGGGTTGGGAACAACGCCGCCAAGTTCCACAACTTCAACGCCTGCTTCCTTGATGTAGCCGATGATCTCATCAACCAGACCGCAGGTCTTTACATAGCCGCTGTCGTGATGGACCAAAGCCTTGGTGCCGCCGTACTGACGAATCAGTTCACCGGTCTGCTTGTGGGTGTCGCGACCGACCACAAGACGGGTGGGGCTTACAAAACTGAAATTGAGCATAGTTTTTACCTCCGATTGTATTCTTTTTTGAGAAAGAATTTGCTGCTTTAACTATACCTTCTTTTGTACATAAAGTCAAAGAAAATTAAGCATTCGAAACAAGATCAACGACCACCAATTCGGGCGGATTGAACACCCGTGGAATCCTGCTTTTTGCAAGACCGCGGCTGACGATCAGTGTGGTATCGTCATTGAGGGTATATTGTCCGCCTGCGTATTGGGGAAACCAGCCCTGATTGGGCGCCCAAAGCCCGTTGATAAAGGGAAGACGTACGTGACCCCCGTGCGCATGACCGCTTAATACAAGATCGAAGGCAGAATCTGCATATTCATCCACAAGCTCAGGTCGATGAGAAAGAAGAAGATTGAACATGTCCACATCAGTTTGTTCTTCGCAGGAAGAAAGCTGTGCCTTCCATGCATCCACCGCGCCGTCATGATAGCCGCCGAAGGAATCGGGATCATCCACGCCGTAGATCCCAAGTCGGCTTTCCCCTATGTTGATCGTCACACCGTCGCCGCGCAGCACCGTTACACCATAGGATGCAATCATTTCATAGACTTCTTCGGGGTTTCCGCACCAGGTCTCATGATTACCGCTGACATAAAAGCAAGGATATTCAGTCGCAATTTGTGAAAGCAACACCTTTGTACCGTCGTGTTCCACAACATCGTCCGCGATATCGCCTGTCAATACAATTACATCAGGCTTGATGCGTTCAATCTTTTGAATAAGCCGCTGCTGTTGTCTTCCGTAGAAACTTGAGTGCAGATCACTTAACTGAACCACACGGATCGGATTCGATATTTTATCAGTTTCCACTGTATATTTACGCAGCACAACGCCCTGCCAGCAGGCAGCAATTGCCAATACAAGCAGCAGTGTTATCGATGCAAAAATCATAATTGTTTTCTAAATATACTTTATATACTAAACTTCTTTTTTCTTTAATTTTT
>JAGBGW010000032.1 GCA_017935825.1 Clostridia bacterium | reverse complement strand
TCACCTTCCTTTGCCGCATCGATGACCATTTTTGCGGTGATCTTCTGGGGATCGCCCTCGCATGCATCAAACAAGGAGGTCTTCTCGCCCTTTGCCACAGCTTCCTTACCGAAGTAGATCAAAGCCGTTGCAGAAGTATAGCGTTCAAAGCAGCCGCGGTTGCCGCAGGTGCAGGGAATGCCGTCCATTTCGGCAATCATATGGCCAAGCTCGCCGCCGTTGAAGTAAGCGCCCCAGATGATCTTGTCATCCATGATGACACCGCCGCCAAGACCGGTACCAAGGGTCAAAACAACTGCATTTTTGCTGCCTTCGCAGGCGCCTGCCTTGTATTCGCCCCATGCTGCTGCATTGGCATCATTTTCAAGGTAAACACGGCAGCCAAGACGGGCTTCCAAAAGCTCGGTGATCTTTACATCCTGCCAGTCCAGATTGTTTGCCTTGACCACGTAACCTTCATCGGGCAGAAGTACTGCGGGTACGCCCATACCTGCAAATGCGATCTGGGAGGGCGCGATGCCAAGTTCCTCCATCTGCTCCTTTGCAAGTGCTGCAAGGCGATCCATTGCCTCTTGCGGGCTCATGCCTTTGACAAAAGGCGTGGAACGCTTGCTCAAAATGGTGTTGGTGTCAAGATCAACAATACCTACGGGCAGGTTGGTGCCGCCGATGTCGATGCCGATGCTGTACATAAGTTCCTCCTTGCGATAAAACAAATAAATATATTATTTCATTTCATTGGAACGCGACGCCTGCATAAGGCGCGCATCCAGTTCATCCATGACGTTATAGCCCATGGCATCAAGGCGCATATTCTGTGCCGCGATTTCCACAATGGAAGCAATGTTTCTGCCGGGCGCTACGGGAATGACGATTTTGCGCACGTCAATGCCCAGAATATCGGTGTAGTATTTTTTTGTATCGATGCGGTCAAAACCCTGTGTACGAACTTCCTCCCACGGAAGAAGTTCCACCACCGCCGTGATGGTTTTGGAAGGCAGGACAGAGCTTACACCGAACATCTGTCGCACATCGATGATGCCAAGGCCGCGGATCTCCATAAAGAAACGAATCGTTTCAGGTGAAGAGCCCACAAGGCGGTCGCCAAGACGGACGATATCCACCGCATCGTCTGCCACAAGCTTATGACCGTGGCGCACAAGTTCCAATGCGGTTTCACTTTTGCCCATGCCCGAGTCGCCCACAAGAAGAAGGCCAAAACCCAGTACATCCACAAGCACACCGTGCATCTGCACACGGGGCGCAAGCAGCATGGACAAATAATCCTTGGTACGGGAGATAAAATCACTGGTACCCTGTGTGGTGGTAAAAAGCGGAATCTGATGTTCGCTTGCCAGTTCCAGCATCAGTTCAGGCACCTGCATGCCGCGGCAGATCACGATGCCGCAAAGCGGATAGGACATGAGTTTTTGCAAAATCTCGCACTGCCGTTCCATGGGCAGCGATGCAAGATAAGTCATCTCACTGGTGCCCAGGACCTGCAAGCGCTCGGATTTAAAATGCTCAAAGAACCCTGCCAGCTGCAGGCCCGGTCGATTCACGTTCTGTTCGTTAAAATCGATGGTACCTTTGCCCTGACAAAGCACACAAAGTTCCAGCGTCTGTGCAAATTTTTCTACGGCAACAGTTGCCATGAAACTCATTCCTCCAGCATGTATCGTTCGATCAGTTCTGCCACGCCGTCTTCATCGTTGGATGAAACGACCACGTCTGCAATATCCAAAATCTCCTGTCTTGCGTTAGCGACAGCCGCGCCAAGACCTGCGTACTCGATCATGGAAATATCGTTGAAGCTATCCCCTACGGCGATCATCTCGTCGGGTGTGATGTTGTAATAGCTGCAGATCCAGTCAAGCGCATTGCCCTTGCTTGCCTCGGGATGGGTAAATTCAACCATCGTGGGCTGGGAAATTGCAATCTCCATCCGATCGCCGAAGAAGGCTTTTGCCTGTTCAAAGCGCTCCAGTGTTACCTCGGGTTCTGCAAGACCTACGATTTTTGCAGGAATACAAGGAAGATCGTGTTTTAAATCTTTGACCAAAACACCGTCGAAGCCCTGCAGAGAGCCGTAGTACTTTGACCATTTGCAATCTTCTTCAAAATAAAAGCCATCGTTGGTATTTGCCTGCACGAAATGGTTGTGGGAACGAAGAAAATCCACTGCATCACACAGCATATCGTATTCAAGGGGACGGCTGTAAAGCTCCTTTCCCGTCATGGCATCGGAAATGATCGCGCCCTGACAGTTGATCACAGGTGCATCGATCCCGAGGAAGTCGGAAAAACGCTTGGTGGAGCGATAGATTCTGCCGCTTGAAATGGCAACGATGCAGCCGCGTGCTGCAGCCCTTTGGCAGGCGGACTTTAATCTTTCACTCATTGTACGATCGCTGTGCAGCGCTGTACCGTCCAAATCAAAAGCAATAAAACGATATGCCATAAAAGGTTTTCCCCCGAACAAACAAATACACACGAATTGCTGATATTATAGCAAAATTCGTGTGTATTTGTCCATAGGTTATATGTTTGAGTCGTGGGGATGCAGGAAATTGAAAACCGCCAGTGCAGCAGGCTTTGTAACACCCGATACAGCAGACAATTCTTCCAGCGTCGCCTTTTCCATGGCTTCCATGGTCTTGAAGTGGCGAAGCAGTGCCGCGCGGCGCTTGGGACCCACACCTTCGATTTCTTCCAGCACACTTCCCAAAGACTTTTTGGAGCGAAGAGAACGGTGGTATGTGATAGCAAATCGGTGGGCTTCATCGCGCAGGCGCTGCAGTGTCTGCAATGCGCCGCTGGTACGGGGAAGTCTGATGGGAGCATCGCGGTTTGGCAGGTAGATTTCCTCTTCCCTTTCAGCAAGCGAGCAGATGGGAAGAGAGATACCCAACGCATCCAGCGCTTCACAGGCGCTTGAAAGCTGACCTTTGCCGCCGTCGATCATGATCAAATCGGGCATGGCAAGGAATTTATCATCGCCCTGCTTCTGGCGCATGAATCGTCTTGTCAGAACCTCAGCATGAGATGCAAAGTCGTTGGCGCCTTCCACGGTCTTGATGCGGAATCTTCGATAGGCATGCTTTGCAGGCTTGCCATCTTCAAAGACAACCATGGATGCAACCGAGTACACGCCCTGGATGTTGGAAATATCGTAGCCTTCGATGCGGTGCGGCGGTTCGCTCAAGCCGCATACGGCGCAAAGCTCTGCCAAAGCAGCGCGTGTATGCTCATAGGCTTCCTGATCCCGCTTTTCTCTTCGCATCCGCTCCTGTATGGCGTTTTCCTGCGCCATGTCAAGCAGCTGCTTTTTCTCGCCGCGCTTGGGACAAAGAAGATAGACTTTTCTTCCGTTTTGCTCGGAGAACAATTCCTGCAGTACTTCCCATTCTTCAGGCAGGATGGGAACAAGAATCTCCTTTGGCATCTCGGGATTGGATTCGTAATACTGTAAAAGGAAGTTTTCGATAATTTCGCTTTCGGATTCCTCATGGGAAAACTGCATTTCATGCAGCGAACTGCCTGCGATTTTGCCGTTTCGCATGAAAAGCACCTGGACCAAGCATTTTCCGCCGCCGGGGGCGATGCCGATGATGTCACGGTTATCCTGCGCGGTGGAGGTAACAATCTGCTTTTGCAGCACGGATTCGATATAAATCATCCGATCGCGCAGCTGGGCAGCTTTTTCAAACTGCAGTTTTTCGGAAGCCTCCAGCATCTGCTGACGGATCTGCTCAATTAACGCATCACCTTTGCCCGACAAAAATGCTGCAGCCTGCTGCATCATGGCGTGGTACTCTTCTTTGGGTACACAACCACGGCAGGGCGCAAGGCATTTGCCGATCTGGTAGTTCAAACAGGGTCTGCCGACGGCTACACCCTCTTTTAAATCACGTTTACAGGTGCGGATGGGAAAGATGTCGGCAAGGGTCTGCATGATATCGTGCACACTGTGCGCCGCACGGAAGGGGCCATAATACTTGGCTTTGTCGTGACCCATGCGGCGCGCAATTGCGATCCGCGGATAATCCTGTGTGAAATCGATGCGCACAAAGGGATACTGCTTGTCATCACGCAGCAGAATGTTGTAGCGCGGACGATATTCCTTGATAAAATTGCACTCCAAAATCAGCGCTTCCAGCTCACTTTTGGTGACAACAGTCTCAAAGTCGGCAATGTGTGAAACCATGGCGCGGACTTTGGGTTCGTGATTTCTGGAGGACTGGAAGTACTGGCAGACGCGGCGCTTGAGGCTGATGGCCTTGCCCACGTAGATAACTTCCCCATCGGCATTTTTCATGATGTAAACACCGCTTTCCTCGGGAAGCGTTTTCAGTTTTTTTTGTATGATCTCGGGAAACTCCCGCGGTTCATACAAGCTTTGCAACGTTTGTTCACTCATTGGAAATCTCCAGACAGGATACCAGAACTTCTCTTGCGATCGGTACCGCAACGCCTGCGCCGGTACC
>JAGBGW010000277.1 GCA_017935825.1 Clostridia bacterium | reverse complement strand
TTCCGGGAACACATCCCGGCGGGTGCGCTGGCGCATGCGCTCGATAATGGCCTTCTTGGTGATGGACTGGCAGTCGCGGACGCTCATCAGCTGGCTGCGGGCGCATTTGCCGGATACATTGATCTTGGCATCCACGGGCATCAGCTCTTCCCAGGGGATGGTCTTGACTAGCTGGAACAATTCCTCAAAGCTGCGGCAGTCCTTTTCGGCCAGGATGATCAGCACACGGTCGGCACTGCGCAGGCGAAGGTTGCACAGAAAGGCATCCGCCATGGAGCCGACAAAGCGCGCGCCGCCGATCTCGGCCTTCACGTCCTTCATGCCAAGACGCTTGAGTTCGGCAGCCACGATGCCCTCCAGGCCAAAGGCGGCAGTGGCGAAGAAAGTCATATGTGAAAAGTTCAATGGTGTCACTCCTTTACCAGTTCATCATAAAGGATGCGGCGGTAAATGTAAAGCAGGTTTTTTCACTGTGTCACATGAATGAAGAAAAATTTGTTTGCGTCCGTTAATTCTATGGTTGCTGTTGCATCTAAAAGGTGTAACGTTACAAGAGGTGATGGAATGGATAGACATGAATTTGCGGCCCGTGTCGTAGAACGGACGGATCGAATGTACCGCATAGCATGGACGGTGCTGCGCAACAGCGAGGACTGCCGCGACGCCATGCAGGGGGCAGCCATGAAGGCTTGGGAAAAACGTCATACTTTGCGGGATGAACGTTATTTTGATACCTGGCTAACAAGAATTTTGCTGAATGAATGCTACCGCATACAGCGGAAGCAAAGGCGCAGTGTGCCGCTGGAGGAAATGGCAGAACCTGCAATCCTGCCCAAGGATATGACGCTTTCGTTGGCATTGCAAAATCTGCCGGAAAAGCTGCGCCTGCCCCTGGTGATGCACGCTCTGGAAGGTATGAGCTACGAGGAAATTGCTCGTGCACTACACATATCCAAATCCACCGTTACGGGAAGGATTCAACGTGCCAGACAACAACTGAGAAAGGAGCTGGAGGAATGAGCATGGAGAAGATTCATATGCCCGAATTGTGGGATGCCATCCCGGATACGCCGGACATGTGCCGCGATGCGGTGCTGCATGCCGTCAGCACCTATCGGGAGGGAAGAGATGTGCGCAGAACATACAAGGTAGTCTTTGCGGTCGTGCTGGTGCTGGCACTGTTGTGCGGAACTGTTGCTTTGGCAGCCAATGGATGGAATGTATTGCAATTTCTGCAATTCCCGCAGGATCATATGTCCAAGAGTCTTGTCGAGGAGGTGTCGGCAAGCGCACAGGTGGATAACTGTTCCATTCAAATTGAAAGTGTTGTGACGGACGGGAAGTATCTTGCTTATGACTGGACGGTAGAAAATCATGACATAACGAAGCCGGTATACATTCAGGTGGACAGCTTCACCGGAAATGGCATTCCGCTGTATACAGACGGAACGGATGATTTCCATCAGCAGTGGTTCCCAGGTATGTTTAATCAAGGTATTATGCAGGATGGAAATCTGACAAGACTCCCGGAAAACCTACCGGGTGACGTCGTCGATGTGGAAATGGTGATTGGTGTTTATACGCCTGTAAAACCAGTTTGCCAGATGGATCTTTTTGACGAAGAACAGATTAGGGAAAAGCTCAATGAAGGATACTATGTGATCGTGGAAGGGGAAGGCCTGGTGTTGGATGATCCGGAGTCTGGACTGATGGTTGGATACGGCTCAATCAACGACGCAGAAGCAATGGGATTCTATCGTGAAGAAATGGATATTAGCTTTACTGTGAATTTGCTGGCCGGCAGGGCTATGTGCAAGCCTTTGACGTTGCCGGAAGTTGCAACGAAAGATAAAGTCCAGGTGGAATATCTTGCAGCCTATGCGTCACCTTTGCAGATCAGCTGCACCATAGAGTTGTTCAAAGAGGGGATGACACGGAACGAAGCCTGTGAATTGCTTGAACAGGGTTACTTTGATCTGACCGATGGTAGAGGTGCAACTGTTGAGCATACGACGCTTGAAGGTTTTGGTGGCATTCGAGAACGGCCGGACGGTGCGTGGTGTATTTACTACGATTGTTCTATTGCCAATGATGAGCAGCTGCCAGAGGAAGTCAGCATGTCATTTATCATGCAAAATGACCAAACCATTACGGTGCCGCTGAAAATAAAGTAATGCTATCTCGCCCAAGGAAATACAAGGTGTATTTACTGACCATCAATATACAGTTGTGTCACTCTTGCATTTTTACACACGATGTTGTATACTGTAGGAAGGAGAGGTGTAATCTTTTCCGCATAGTAAGGAGGAAATGACATGAAGCTGATTATCGCCATCGTCCAGGATGAAGATTCGTCCCGTCTGGTCAGTAAACTGATGAACGAGGGCTTCGGCGTGACCAAGCTGGCCACCACCGGCGGCTTCCTGCGTGCTGGCAACACCACCCTGCTGGTGGGCGTTGACGACGATAAGTTCGATGCAGCCATGGCTGTGATCGAAAAGGTGTGCAAGTCCCGCAAGCAGATCGCTACGGCACCTACCTCCATGTCTGGTGTGAACGGCGTGTACTCGCCCTATCCCATCGAGGTGCAGGTCGGCGGCGCAACGGTGTTTGTGCTGAGCGTGGATC
>JAGBGW010000276.1 GCA_017935825.1 Clostridia bacterium | reverse complement strand
GGGTGCACTTGCTCTCACACTGAGATTCCTGGGGGCAAACACGGCCGCAGACTGCAGGCAGAGAGGAAGAAAGAGAAATGATCTGGTATGCGCCCTCGAAATCGTTCTCCTTGATCTTGGAGATGAAGCCGGGGATGTTGATGTTAACGGGGCAGCCCTGTACACAAGGCTGGGTCTTGCAGTTGAGGCAGCGGTTTGCTTCGTCAAGTGCAACCTCTGCGGTATAGCCAAGAGCTACTTCCTTAAAGTTATGTGCACGAACCGCAGGCTCCTGTGCGGGCATTTCGTTTTTCTTAGGATTGATAGGCATTGTTTTGTTCCTCCTCAGTTGAGACCTTTGAACAGGTTGCATGCTGCCTCATATGCATGACGCTCGTGGTCAGCATACATACGGCCGCGGGACATTGCCTCGTCGAAGTCTACTTCGTAGCCGTTGAAGTCAGGGCCGTCAACGCAAGCAAACTTGGTGACACGCTTGCCATCCTGGATCAGAGTCAGACGGCAGCCGCCGCACATACCGGTACCGTCGATCATGATGGGGTTCATGGAAACGGTGCAGGGGATGCCGAAGGGCTTAACTGCTGCGACGACAAACTTCATCATGATCAGGGGACCGATGGTGATGACCATGTCGAACTTTTCGCCTGCTTCCAGCATTTCCTTCAGGGGCACGGTAACGTTGCCGTGACGGCCGTAGGAACCGTCGTCGGTCATGAGGACCATCTTGTCAGAGCATGCGGTGAACTCGTCCTCAAGGATAACCAGATCCTTGTTACGGAAGCCGATGATGCTGGTAACTTCTGCACCCAGCTCATGGAACTTCTGAGCCACGGGCATTGCGATTGCGCAGCCGACGCCGCCGCCGACGATGCAAACCTTCTTGATGCCGTCGGTGTGGGTTGCTACACCCAGAGGACCTACGAAGTCCTGAATGTATTCGCCTTCTGCCTTATGCTTGAGCTTCTCGGTGGTGCCGCCGACGACCTGGAAGATGATCTTGACGGTGCCTTCTTCCACGTTGGTGCCTGCAACAGTCAGCGGGATACGCTCGCCGTTTTCATCGACGCGCAGAATGATGAACTGACCGGGCTGTGCTTTCTTTGCAACCAGCGGTGCCTCGATCTGCATCTCGATGACCGTGGGGTTCAATACCCTTTTGTGTGCAATCTTGTACATGATGTCTTGTCTCCTTGTTGAACTTGAATAGAAACTTTCCTTTTGGAAAGAGCCTTTTTATCCACGGTACTATTCTATCACTTCTAAAATAGTATGTCGATTTCCAGAAAAGTAAACGGGTGTTATCAATATCGATAATAAACGTACTGATTTGCCAAAAAAGATGCGCCCGATTACAAAGCATTCAGGCGCATGGTACGTTTAATCTTTGATATATCTGCGTCTTGCTTCGCAAAGTTCTGTGATAAACCGTCTGTCCAAAGCAGAAAGCTTATACCCCTTTCGGTAAATGAGCATATCTTTGTACATATTATCTGTAACAAAGGGCTTTTGCACCAGATTGTATCGCTCAAGGATATGCGCCGGGGTGGAAGAAGCCCACATAAAGGTGTTGGGATTGTTTGCCAGCACCTCCAGCTGACTTGCACGCTCCACCGTGTAGATATGGCGCGGTGCATTGTCGGACACGCTCATAAAGTCAACGATTTTTGTAAGGGGCAGCCCCTGCATGTGGGGATCGGCATGTGCCACAACGATGTAATCGGTCAGGTCCTCAGCACAAATCTCTTCTTTTTGCGCCAGCGGACAGTCGCGGTGCATCAAAAGCACGTGGGAAAACTCCGCCACCAGTTCGTACGTCAGGTTCTTTTCATCCAGAAGGTTTTTATAGTACTTATCCAGCTTTTCCGCATAGCGGATGATGCC
>JAGBGW010000275.1 GCA_017935825.1 Clostridia bacterium | reverse complement strand
GGATAAGCTCATTCGCCTTGCCCGCGGCGGCTTCAAGCACCACACCACCATCGGTATGGGTCACATGAAGGACATCCTCACCGAAGCCTTCACCACCTACCTTGGTTACGAAGTCGTTGACATTGATAAATGATTCGAAGAAATGACATTGTCATTTCTTCGAGGTTTTCAGACTTTTCCTGTCGCCTTACGGCTCCCGGGCGGAAAAGTCTGCAGGGAAAGAAAACCTACGGTTTTCCTTCCGATTCCGCGTACATGCCGCTGAATCGGATGTTACATCAAGGGTTGCGACCCTTGATAATCCCGAGGGGAGATAACAGTTTGACAAAACCACCATGCGCACCGAATAATCGGTGCGCATCTTTAAAAAAGAAAGGAAAAAACGATGAATCCTTATATCGGTCATTCCTCCCAGCTCTCGGGCGCGGAGGAGTATCGCCTTGTGGGCGGCAAGGGCGACGGCATGCGCCTGCTTCGTGTGTACAACGGCAAGGGTGTTGAAATGACACTGTCTCTGGATCGCTGCGCGGACATTTCCCGACTGACGTTCAAAGGCGGCAACCTTGGCTATTTTTCCGCCTGCGGTTATGTTGCACCTGCCTACTATGAAAATACCCCCATGGGCTTTTTGAAAAGCTTCACGGCAGGCTTCCTCACCACCTGCGGCTTCAATAACGTGGGCTCTCCCAATGTGGATGAGGGTGAGCAGCTCACCCTCCACGGTACCATCGGCAACACCCCCTGTGAGTACGCTTATTGGGAAGAGGATGAAGAGAAGATCGAAGCCCATGCACGTGTCCTTGACGAAGGCATCTTCGCAAGAAAACTGCGCCTTGACCGCGTGATCACGCTGTATAAGACGGAGAATAAAATCGAGATCGCCGACACCGTCACCAATACGGGCGACGTGGAAGCACCTTTGGAGATCCTCTACCACATGAACATGGGTTATCCGCTGCTTTCTCCCGAAAGCGAGCTGTATATCCCAAGTTTCAACGTCCGTCCCCGCAACGACCGCGCCGCAGAGGATCTGGATACTTGGAATCAGGTCATCGAGCCCCAGGCGAATTTTGAAGAGCAGTGCTACTTCCACGATTTTGACGAAAAAGGACTTGCCGCCATTTATTCTCCGCAGCTGGATGCAGGTCTGGCGATCAGGTTTGATACCAAGGAACTTGCCTACTTCACCCAGTGGAAGATGATGGGCGTCCGCGATTACGTCATGGGTCTTGAACCCGGCAACTGCCACCCCGACGGCCGCGCTAAAATGCGCGAAGAAGGCGCACTGGATATCCTCCAACCGGGCGAAAAACGCAATTTCACCGTCACCATCGACCTGCTGGACGGCAAAGAAGCCTTCGAAGCCATCAAATAAGCAAATACAGAAAAAAGGATGTATGCCAACCACATACATCCTTTTTTAATCAGTAAAACTACACATTCCCGAAGGGAATATTTCACTCGATCGCAGGTCGAATTTCACCGCCGCAGGCGATTTCACCCGTCCGAAGGACGGATTTCACTGTGATGATGCCTGCGGCATCATCACTTACGGGTGTCTTGCCGCATCACCGATCTTATAGTCGCCAAGACGGATGGGTTCAAAACCGTTTGCCTTGAATGCTTCGTAATCGAAAGCATCGATCTCGTCGTATGCCAGTTTGTGGAATTCGTTGAAGTTGGGGATGTGCTCGTAGCCCTGTCCGAATCGTGCGGAAAGGAATGCATCTGCGATCGCCATGCCTTTTTGCGGTGCGATGTAGTATGCGCCCATGGCAAGCACGTTACAGTTGTTGCCCGTGACACATCTGGTGGCGGCAGGAACGGATTCTACCACAGCGCACTGTACGTGGGGGCACTGGCTTGCCGCAATGTGAATGCCCATGCCGGTGCCGCAGAAGATGATGGCGCGCTCAAATTCACCCTCGGTGATCTTTGCGCCCACGCGGAAACCGATGCGCTGGAACATTTCGGAATCTACTTCATCTGCGCTCTGTACGCCGATGTCGGTGACATGCCAGCCCTTGGAAATCAGGTAGCCCTTGACCGCTTCCTTCAAAGGGAAGCCGCCCATGTCAGCTGCGATCAGAATATATTTATCGTCGATCTTTTTCATTGCTTGCTTCTCCTTACAGGTGATAGGGGTCGCCCTCCAGCTCTACTTCGCCAAGACGGATGGGCTCAAAGCCGTTTGCCTTGTAGGCTTCGTAGTCGAAAGCCTCCAGCTCGTCATAGGCAAGCTTGTGGTATTCGTTGAAGTTGGGCCAGTCTTCGTAGCCTTCGCCGAAATAGCTTTCCAAAAATGCATCGGCGATTGCCATGCCCATTTCAGGTGCAATGTAGAATGCACCCATGGCAAGGACGTTGCAGTTGTTGCCCGTCACCGCGCGCTTTGCAGCCGCCACGGATTCCACCACTGCGCAGTGCACATGGGGACACTTGCTTGCACCGATGTGGATGCCCATGCCCGTGCCGCAGAAGATGATGGCCTTTTCAAACTCGCCCTCTGCGAGCATGGAACCTACGCGGAAGCCCACGCGATGGAACATCTCGGGATTCTTCTCGTCAGCGGTCTGCATGCCCACGTCGGTCACGTGCCAGCCGTTTTCGATCAGATGTGCCTTGACCGCCTCTTTCAGCGGAAAACCCGCCACTTCCGATGCGATCAGAATGTGTTTGTCTTTGATCGTTTTCATGTTGTTTCCTCACAGTAAAATAAGGGTATGATACGAAAATACCTGTTATATGCAATATTCAACGTGTACCGTATAACTTCCTTTCTAAAAAAGACTTGAAAAAAAGTATACAATATTATGGTTGAGCTATGGTGCGATTTTGCAGTACAATATAGAAAAGACACACAGGGGGATTGGTTTATGAAACTGCTGGCAGTGATCGATATGCAGAACGATTTTATCGACGGCGCACTGGGTACAAAAGAAGCTGTCGCTATCGTTGAAAATGTGAAAGCGCGCATCGCCAAGGCGAAGGCAGAGGGCGAAGCGGTGATCTTCACCCGCGATACCCATTTTGCAAACTATATGGATACGCAGGAAGGAAAGAAACTTCCCGTACCCCATTGCATTGAAAACACCTTCGGTTGGGAAGTGCGCGAAGGTCTGGCAGAAGCGGATGATGTCATCATCGATAAACCCACCTTTGGCAGCACCGAGCTTCAGCAGCACGTGGTGGAAATGGGCTACACGGATGTGGAACTGATCGGTCTTTGCACCGACATCTGCGTTATTTCCAATGCCATGCTCATCAAAGCTTCATTGCCCGAGTGCAACGTATCCGTCCGCGCTGATTGCTGCGCAGGCGTCACCCCCGAAAGCCATCAAAACGCACTTGCCGCCATGGCGATGTGCCAGATCGAAATCATCTAAGGAATTACCATGACACAGGAACAATTGATCGAAAAACTGCAGCGTGATCTGGAATTTGAAAAGGGTCAGTTCGAAGATATGTACAAGGATTTCTGCTTTTACAGAGAGCGGGTGGCAGAACTGACAGGCGAACATGCTGCGCTGGAAAAGGCATTCCATGCCCTGGAAGAAGAGCATGAACAGCTCAAAGCCGACTATGAGGAACTTCGCGCCACGCTGATTCGTGAGCGCCGTGCCCATGCACAGGGTGACAGCCTGTCGTACCTGAAATGGAAGACCATCGAAGTGAAAAAGCAGGACATGGTGCTGATCACAGGCTGTAAAAAGGGCGCAAAGAATATCATCATCCCCGAAGGGATCGAGGGACTTCCCGTCCTTGGCGTGGAGGAAGAAGCCTTTGCCGCCTGCGAAACGCTGGAAACCGTGGATATCCCCGACGGCGTCCGCGCCGTAGCAGACCGCGCATTTGTCCGCTGCCCCAATTTGAAGACCGTGCGCATCCCAAAATCCGTGGTCTGGATGGGGGAGGACACCTTCTTCGGCAGCCCCCAGACTGCATTGATCTGCGAAGAAAAATCCTACGCCTACTGGTTTGCCAAGGAGAAGGGGCATGAAATCATCCTGCCCGAAGAAGACGTATGAGGGCTGAACGCATGTGGAACATGTTCTGGCCCATCGCATTGGTGGTGCTGTCCAACACCTTCTATAACATCTGCACCAAGTCCACACCCGAAAATGCCAACGCATTTTTGTCCCTTGCGGTGACCTACCTTGTGGCAGCGGCTGGTGCGCTGGTGCTGTTCTTTCTTGCAAAGGACCGAGCACCCATCCTGCAGGAACTGGGACAATTGAACTGGACCGCCTTTGCCCTTGCGGCAAGCGTGCTGGCACTGGAATATGGCTATATCATGATCTACCGCGCAGGCTGGCAGGTCTCCGCCGCCTCCATCGTGGCAAATATCTCCCTTGCATGCGTGCTGGTGTTCGTGGGACTTCTTCTTTATAAGGAAACCATCACCCTCCGCCAGCTCATCGGCATGGTGGTCTGCTGCGTGGGGTTGGTATTGATCACAAAGAAATAAAAGAAAAAGCTCTGATCGAAAGGTCGGAGCTTTTTCTTATGCAATAGAAATTTAAGCCTTCCCCTTGATGGGAAGGTGTCAGCGTAAGCTGACGGATGAGGTGGAAAAGCTTGCCACCTCATCACCGCCTGTGGCGGAGCTTCTCCTCGAGGAGAAGCCTTTGACTTCCTTGTGCAAAGGGAGTTGGCTCCCTGCAGGCGAGACTGAGGGATTACACTTGCCTAAATACCTGTTTTCCCCTACAATAAAACCAATACTTACACGCAAAACACGATACAGGAGAATGACCATGGCAGTATACACCATCGGTATTGATTTTGGCACGCTTTCGGGGCGGGCGGTTTTGGTGAACACACAAAACGGTGAAATCGTTGCACAGGCAAAGTGCGACTATGCCCACGGCGTGATGGACGAGAAACTCCCCTCGGGCAAAAAACTGCCCCACGAATGGGCATTGCAGGATGCGAAGGATTATCTGGACGTGCTGGAGGGGACCATCCCGAGGCTCCTTTCAGCATCGGGCGTGTCCACGCAGGACGTGGCAGGTATCGGCATTGATTTTACTTCCTGTACTCTTGTAGCCTGTAAAGCGGACGGCACGCCGCTTTCGGTGATTTATCCTGACGCGCCCCACGCCTACGTCAAACTTTGGAAGCATCACGCGGCGCAAGCACAAGCCGACCGCATCAATCAGCTTACACAGCAGCGAGGGGAAGCCTGGCTTGCTCGCTACGGCGGCACTGTCTCCAGCGAATGGTTGCTTCCAAAAGCCTTGCAAATGCTGGAAGAAGCACCTGATTTATATGATGAAACCGATTTTTTCATCGAAGCCGCCGATTGGATCGTCTGGCAGCTGACGGGGCGCCTTGTGCGAAGCGCAGGCACCTGCGGCTACAAGGCACTTTGGAACAAGCGTGACGGCTATCCCGATGCGGATTTCCTTGCAAGTCTCGATCCCCGTCTTTCGGATTTCGTACAGACCAAGCTCGTAGGTGATGTGCTGCCCATCGGCTCTTTGGCAGGCAGATTGCAAGGTGATATGGCACAAAAACTCGGGCTTTGCGAGGGTATCGCCGTTGCGGTGGGCAATATTGATGCCCATGTCACAGTACCTGCTGCAGGTATCACGGGTGTGGGCAAGCTCCTTGCCATCGTGGGTACCTCCACCTGCCACATGATCACCAGCGAACGCGAACATCTTGTGCCCGGCATCTGCGGCGTGGTGGCCGACGGCATCCTGCCCGATCTTTTTGGCTACGAGGCAGGGCAGTGCTGTGTGGGCGACCACTTTGCATGGCTGGTGGACCACATGGTGCCGCAGCATTATTTTGACGAGGCGAAGGCGATGCATATGGACATCCACGCCTATCTGACCCACCTTGCGGATCAGCTTTCCGTAGGGCAAAGCGGCTTGCTGGCGCTGGATTGGTGGAACGGCAACCGCTCTATCTTAGTGGATGCAGACTTGTCCGGTATGATCCTTGGCATGACCTTGCGCACCCGTGTGGAAGAAATCTACCGTGCCCTCATCGAAGCCACCGCCTACGGAACAAGAATCATCGTGGAAAACTTCCGCGCCCACGGTGTGACCATCGACGAGGTCATCGCAACAGGCGGCATTGCAAAGAAAAATCCCATGATGATGCAGATCTATGCCGACGTGCTGAACCTGCCCATCCGCATTGCGGAAACCGACCAGTCGGGCGCCCTTGGTTCCGCCATCTTCGGCGCAGTTGCGGCAGGTGTGCACAAGGACGTCTACACCGCCGTGGCGCATATGGTAAAACCAAGTGTGACGACTTATTCTCCCATCCAAGAAAACGTGGAACGTTACGAACTTCTCTATCAGGAATATAAAACGCTCCACGACTATTTCGGCAAGGACGGAAACGCCGTGATGCATCGGCTGAAGCAATTGCGATAAATTGAATGATTTTACAGGCTGTATTTTCCAATACAGCCTTTTTGGTAATGGGGATTCTAAAGTTGCAATCCGGGGGACAGTACTATATAATGCTATATGTTAAATCGTG
>JAGBGW010000274.1 GCA_017935825.1 Clostridia bacterium | reverse complement strand
GCGAAGCTCCACGCCCAGATTGTCAGCACCCTTTTGGATGACCTCACGGGAGCAGCCTGCTGCAAAAGAAGGCTGCTTGAACTTCTTCATCAGGGATTTAACCTCCAGATCTTTGGTGCTCTTGGAAGGACGTACCATGACCGCAGCACCGATCAGACCCGTCAGTTCATCCACTGCAAAGAGGATTTTTTCCATGATGTGCTCAGGTTCCACATCGGAGCAGATGCCAAAACCGTGGCTTGCCATTGCATGGATAATGCTTTCGTCAAGGTCAAGCTCACGCATGATCTCAACACCCTTCTTGCAATGCTCTTCGGGATAAAGCTCAAAGTCGATATCGTGCAGCATGCCCACCACGCGCCAGAAATCCACACGCTCGGGATCATGCTTTTCTGCAAAAATGCCCATCACACCGGATACGGTCTTTGCATGGGTCAGGTGAAACGCTTCGCTGTTGTAGCGGCACAGGATCTCCCATGCCTGATCAATGGTAGGAATATAAGCCATAGATTTATCTCCTTACAGTTTGAAAAGTCGATCGGTGGATTCTGCCAATGCCTGATTCATTGCCATGCGAAGGGGCGCAAGACGAACCACCACGGGATATGCAAAAATGCCGTCATCGATCAGCGCATCGATCTCATCTGCATAAACCCAGCCCACATCATTGGTCTCGCCTTCCTGCAAAACAATATCGGATATCTCCACATCACGTTTTAAAAGATAGGTGTCGATAAATGCATGCGCCTCTACGCTCGTGCCAAGCAATACAAAATCGTTTTTGCAAGTTTGAATGCCTGTTTCCTCGCGCATTTCGCGAATGATGGCGGTGATGGAATCCTCCCCTGCCTGTGCACAGCCGCAGGTATTCTCCCAGGTGGAAGGATAGCTTTTCTTCACCGGGTCACGGTGCGTGATCAGAATCTGTCCTTTGGAGTTGATCGTCCAGCAAGCCACCACCAAATGATATTCCCCATCATTCAGCGGTACACCGCGCTCATGGGTTCTTCCCAAAGGATTTCTATGCTCATCATACAGATCAAAAAATTCTTTCATTTCGACCTCTTATAAAGATACAGCGCCGCAGGTTTTCCACGGCGCTGTAAGGATTCATATCTTATGCACGAAGTTCTGCGCCGAACTGTGCGCCAAGGGAGCGGACAGCGCGGTCAAATGCCTTCTTTGCCTCGTCATCGGTCAGGGTGCGCTCGGGCGTACGGTAGACCAGAGAGAATGCGATGGACTTATAGCCTTCTTCCACATGCTCGCCGCGATAGATATCGAAAACAGAAACAGATTCCAGAATACCCTTGCCGCTGCGCTTGATGGCATCGAGCATGTCGCCCACTGCAACTTCCTCGGCAACCACAACAGCCATGTCGCGGGTGATGGCGGGCGTTCTTGCAATTGCAACATAGCGACGGTTGTCAAGGGACATCTCTGCGATGGTATCAAGCTCCAGCTCCACGATCATGATGCGGCCCTGCAGCTCAAAGTTTGCAGCTGCATCGGGATGTACTTCACCGATCTCACCGATGACCTTGCCGCCTGCGATGATCTGTGCCTTACGGCCGGGATGGTACATGGAAGCGCCGCCTGCAGTGTACTTGACATCGTTGATGTTCAGGGAAGAAAGCAGGTTGTTGACAATGCCCTTGACATAGAAGAAGTCACGGTTGCAAAGACCAAGGCAAAGGTGCAGACGCTCTTCGGGCTGTACATCGTCCTCCGCCTCGCCCTTGGAAAGGAACACGCGGGAAACTTCGAACAGTGCGGAATCTGCATTGCCGCGGGACTGGTTGGTACGAAGCACGGACAGCATGCTGGGTGCAAGCACGGTACGCATGACGCTGACATCTTCGCCAAGAGGATTGAGGATATGCAGGACCTTGCGAAGGGGGCTGTCCTCTTCCATGAGGATATGGTCAAACCACTTGGGAGAGATGAAAGAGAAGGTGGTGATCTCGTTCAGACCCATGCCGCAAAGCGTACGCTTGGTGCGAAGCATGACATCCTGACGATGGTTACGGCCGCCGCACTCTACCTCACCACTCATCAAAGTGGAAGGAATCTTGTCATAGCCGTAGATACGGAGCACTTCTTCTGCGATATCGTCGGTGCCGTCCACGTCAAGGCGCCAGTAAGGCACGGTCACATGGATGTTTTCACCGTCGAGAACGGGATTGAAATGCAGCTTTGCAAGGATCTCCACCATGGTGTCAGTGGGAATATCCATGCCAAGGTGTGCGCGGACAGCATCAGCGGATGCGGTGAAGGTGTACTCAGTCCACTCTTCGGGCTTTACATCGATCACGCCGCAGACCACGTCGCCTGCATCCAGCTGTTCAAACAGCTGTGCTGCGCGCTCCAGTGCAACCTGTGCGCCCTTGATGCTGACACCCTTCTCAAAACGTGCGGAAGCCTCGGTGCGCATGCCAAGTGCACGGGCAGAAGTACGAAGGTAAGCGCCATTGAATACTGCGCTTTCAAGAACGACAGTCTGGGTGTTCTCGGTGATCTCGCTGTTGAGACCACCCATGATGCCTGCAAGGCCGATCACGCCTTCGTCATCGCAGATGCAAAGGGGCTGCATGGAAAGCTCGTGTTCCTTGCCGTCGAGGGTGGTGAATACATCCTCTGCTGCACTCTTACGAACGGTGATGTGAGAGCCGCGGATGCAGGAATAGTCAAATGCATGCATGGGCTGACCCTGTTCCAGCATGACGTAGTTGGTGATATCGACCACGTTATTGATGGGACGAACGCCTGCACCAATCAGAGCCTTCTGCATCCATGCGGGAGAAGGTGCAAGGCGGATGTTCTTGACGACACGTGCGCAGTAACGGGGACAAAGATCGCTATCTTCTACGGTGACGCTGACATAGTCTGCGATATTGCCATCGGTTTCCTTAACGGAAATTTCAGGAAGGGTCAGCTCGGTATCGAAGGTTGCAGCGACTTCGCGTGCAATACCAGCCATGCACATGCAGTCAGGGCGGTTTGCAAGGGTCTTGAACTCAACGATCACTTCGTCGCAGCCGATGACGGTGCGGATATCAAGACCGATGGGAGTGTCTTCCTTCAGGATCCAGATGCCGTATACAGCACTTTCGGGGAACTGCTCTGCATCCACATTCAGTTCTTCGCCGGAGCAAAGCATGCCTTCGCTCTTGACGCCGCGCAGTGCGCCGGACTTGATGGTCTTGCCGCCGGGCAGAACCGCACCATCCATTGCCACGGGAACCATGGCGCCGACGGTGACATTCTGTGCACCGGTAACGATCTGAAGAAGGTTTTCCTTACCTACATCGATCATGCAGACCCAAAGGTGATCGGAATCTTCATGACGTTTCATCTCGACCACACGGCCGGTGACCACGTTTTCGATATCCTGACCCATCTCCTCGTAGCCCTCGACTTCGCTGCCGGACATGATCATAGCCTCAGCAAAATCTGCAACTGCAAGGTCTTCGGGGTATTTTACATAAGTTTTAAGCCAACTAAGCGGTACATTCATCTTTTATGCCCTCCTTAGAACTGAGAAAGGAAGCGGGTGTCGTTCTCGTACATCAGGCGAAGGTCGCTGATGCCGTACTTGATGGTGGTGATACGGTCAAGACCAAGGCCAAATGCGAAACCGGAGTAGACTTCCGGGTCGATGCCACAGGCGCGAAGTACATTGGGATGAACCATGCCGCAGCCAAGAACTTCGATCCAGCCGGTGCCCTTGCAGACACGGCAGCCCTTACCACCGCACATTGCGCACGTCAGGTCAACTTCTGCGCTGGGCTCGGTGAAGGGGAAGAAACTGGGACGGAAACGGGTCTTGGTTTCGGGACCGTAGAGGCGCTTTGCAAACTCATCAAGAGTACCCTTCAAATCACTCATACGGATGCCCTTGTCGATGACAAGACCTTCCATCTGATGGAATACGGGAGAATGGGTTGCATCAACTTCGTCACAGCGGTATACACGGCCGGGGCAAATGATGCGGATGGGCGGCTCATGGGTGGTCATGTAGCGAGCCTGCACGGGAGAAGTATGGGTACGAAGAAGCAGGTTGGGGCTGAAATAGAAGCTGTCCTGCATATCACGAGCGGGATGTTCCTTGGGGATGTTCATCAGCTCGAAGTTGTAATGGTCAAGCTCTACCTCGGGACCGTCTGCAACGGAGAAGCCAAGAGAAATAAAGATATCCTCCAGCATTTCCTGTACGATGGTCAAAGGATGCAGGCTGCCCTGTGCGATTTCAGCTGCGGGCTCGGTCACGTCGATGCGCTCTGCTTCAAGACGTGCTGCCTGTTCAGCTGCGCGAAGCGCATTCAGGCGTTCTTCCAGTGCGTTTTCGATCACACGACGGGTGTCGTTTACCATCTGACCGAATGCGGGACGTTCTTCCTTGGGCAGCTGACCCATGGTGCGCATCACCAGTGTCAGTTCACCCTTTTTGCCGAGGACGGATACACGAACCTTTTCCACGGAAGCGGAATCGGTGCAGGCTGCCAGTGCTTCCAGTGCAGCCGTCTCGATGGTTTTGAGATTGTTGTCGCTCATAAACCTTTTCAAACTCCTTCTTAAAATGAAATGTTATCAAATGCTGTGTTTTTCAATGGCAAAAACAAAACGCCCCTTCGGCGCATTTGCCAAAGGGACGAATTTCACAGTAAAAATCCGCGGTACCACCCACATTCCCGAAAAAATCGGGCACTTTGATTCCGGGCATTATAACCCATAGACCCTGTAACGGAGGTCGGCCGCAGCTGTCTACTAAAAGGTGTTTCAACAGTGAGCTCCGGGGCGAACACAAGCACACAATCGCGTCAGGCACTTTCAGCCGAGGTGCCATCTCTCTTTTGATGCAAATTCAGCGGTACTTTCTTCCCCTTCATTGCCTTTCAACCTGTTTAGTATACCACTCAAAAAACCTTTTTGCAAGCAGGTTTCACCACCGGATTAAATCACTTTGTGCGGCTTTTCCTGCAGGATACCGCTTTCATAGGCAGCAAGAAGTTCTTCCAGTTCCGATATCATGACGGAAAGCACCTCACCCTGCTGCGTGTCTGCAACTTTCACTCGTCTTGGCATCCGTTCCACGATACGGATTTTGGGAGAGGACTGAAAATAGCTTTCATCTTCCCCATCGTATGCGGCATGCTCTGCAAATGCAACATAGTCGCAGTGTTCAATGAAGGTATAACCGCCGATGCCCGTAACCGACTGATAGGCCTTGGAAAGTCCGCCGTCGATAATGTAGAGCCTTCCGCCGGATTTAATGGGGCTTTCCCCCTGACTCAAACGAACGGGAACATGACCGTTGATAATGTGGGAATGTTTGGGATCAAGACCAAATTCCGCCAAAATCTTTTCACAGATTTCAGGCTGTTCGATCAGGCGATAATAGGCATTGAGCTGTTCCTTATACGGAGTTTTGTCATCAATGAAGTAACGCTCGAATGTGGTCATCTTATCCTTCGCGAAGATCGGCGACTTGGGACCGCAGGTCAGATACCACACAAGGTCGCGTGCATCATGCTTTTCCTGTGTCAGAGACGGTGCAAAATAGGCGCGGCGGATGATCTCGTCCAGCGCATCAAAGCAGGCTTTGCCCTTGGGGGCGCCTTCAATGGGCGTAAAAGGCGCAAAGTTTCCATCGTCATCCATCAGGACACAACCGTGATAGAGCAGATTGTTGTCCACGCGCTTGTATGTCGCGCCGCGGGACAAAAGATAGCGTGCATGCTTCTGGAAGCGTTCGCTGTGACGGAAGCTGGAGGCAAGCGCATACATGGTAGCCTGTTCCCCATCGGTCAGACGAAGCGGATCATCAGGATCGATGGTGGGGAAATTTGTATCATTCAAGGCATATTCCACACCGTTTAACGTGATCACGCCGCGGGAGTAATCGATTTTCTCCAGAAGATTTCGATCATCCATCTCGTATTCGGGATGGGCTTTGATCACCTGCCCCTCCAGTTTGAACTGGATGATGGCGATCGCCTTGTGCATCTTCGCAGCAAGATCTGCATCAACAGGGTCGTATTTATTGGAATTGATGGTGTGGGGATAAAACTTCGTGCAGGGATCGTCTGCATAGACTTCCGCTGCAAAGGTGGAAAGCGCACGAAGGTTGATACCGTAGCCATCCTGCAAAAAGTCAAAGTTGTTGTAGCCGATGGACACACGGATGGCATTTGCGATCAAAGGATAACTGCCCGAAGCCACGCCAAGGTAGCAAAGGTCGTGATTGCCCCACTGAATATCCACATCATGGAAGTCCATCAGTTTATCAATGATCCTGTCTGCACGGGGACCTCGATCGAAGATGTCACCGATAATATGCAATCGGTCGATCATCAGCTGCTGGATCAGTTCGCACATGGCGCAGATCAGTTCGCCTGCAATGCCCGTTTCCACACTGGCGGTGACCATGGCCTCCATGTATTCAGGCTTTGATTTGCGGTCAGTAAAGATCATTTCATCCATGATCTGTGCATATTCTTTTGGAATGCGCAGCATGACATGGGAATGGGTGTAATTTGCGCAAATCGCATGAAGAATATGGATCAGACGATACAGATTCACACGGCTGTACATCTTCCACTTTTCCGCATCGTTTTTCAGTTCTTCTGTAATATATTCCTTGGGATAATAGATCAGTCGCGCAAGATCAGCACGTTCATCTTCCGTCAGCGTTACGGAAAAAAGCGAATCGATGGTATCGTAAATAACACCCGATGCACTGTTCAAAAGATGGATAAATGCGCGGAATTCACCGTGCAGATCGCTGAAAAAATACTCCGTGCCCTTGGGCAGGCTCAAAACCGCTTTTAAGCGGATAATGCGCTGCCGCACATCGGCAGCGGTGGGAAAATCCGTACTCAATAATTTCAGGTAATGATAATCCTGCATTATATGTTCTCCCTTTCTTTCACCGTTTTGTACAAGAGTATTTTACCATATCCCGACGTAAACTTCCTGTAAAATTCACGAAAAAAAATCTGTATACAATGGCAACCTGCAGATCGCTCCAGAACCTGCAGGTTACATCGTTATTCTTGTGTTAACACAAATATATGTCCCGTTTAATCAAAATGCATTAATATTCAATATGTGTTTTGAGCCATGCAAACATCAGCGGCAGCCATTGTTTGCAAAGAGGCTTGATATCCACGGGACGGGTCTCGGTCACCTCGTCGCAGAGCGCAAGGCCGTGG
>JAGBGW010000273.1 GCA_017935825.1 Clostridia bacterium | reverse complement strand
TGCGGCGTTGCAACATAGACAAGTTCCACCTCGGGGTCCTGCAGCAGCTCCTCATAGCTTCCGTACACCTTCTGCCAGCCATACTTTGCCGCGCATTCCTGCGCATGCTCGATGGTACGGGATGCAACTGCGTAAAGCTCGATCTCCTCCAGCGCCATCAGGGTGGGGCCGGTCTTATCGCCAATGCTGCCGACGCCGATCATACCAAGTTTCATAAAACGATTCTCCTTTTCAATTTTTGTCAAACGCAAGTTTTGCCGTACCATTTGCGTCTGCGAAAGCTTTTCGTTAAGAGGATTATATCATTGATAACTTAAGATGAAAGCTTTTTTTTGGTATAAAATTCTGTGTTTTTCGGGGCGACGTGGGCGTCGCCCCCTACAGTAACTTTTTTGAGCAAAACAAAAACAGGCGCATGGAAAACCCACACGCCTGTTTTACCTTTATAATCAGCCTTCCTGCTCGACGATATCGAGGAATACCTGGAACACTTCGTCCAGCTCCTTCTCATCTTCGATGTCAACGTACTCATCGTCGTCGTCACCTTCGCCGGTTTCAACGCGCATGATACGTACTTCGATCTCCTCATCTTCGGGGGTTGCTGCATCGCAGAATGCGATGTAGACGTTATCCTTATGCTCAAAGGTCAAAAGCAGTTCAAGCTCGATCTCGTTACCTTCGTCGTCGATCAGTTCGATGATTTCGCGTTCGTTTTCCATAGTTGTATACTCCTTATTCTATAAGATCAGTTCTGCGCATTTTGCCGCGCATCAAGGAAATTTTGCAGGATAACAGTCGCCGCAAGCATATCAATGGAATCCTTACGACGTTCGCGGCTGACACCTGCGTCGATCAAAACGCCCCGTGCCACTGCGGTGGAAAGCCGTTCATCCCAGAATGTGACTTCCACACCCCATGCGCGCTGTCCGCGTGCGATAAATGCGCGGGTCTTCTGGGCCTGCTCCCCTTCGGTGCCGTCAAGCAGTTTGGGAAGACCCGACACCACCAGCTTTACATCGTGGTCACGAATCAGTTGCCCAATATACTCGATATCGGCATTTCTGGATTTTCTTGTATAAGTTTGAAGCGGCTGGGCGATCTTACCTGTGGGATCACTTAATGCAACGCCGATGCGCACCGTGCCCACATCCAGCGCCAAAATGCGATCAGCCATCATAGCGCTTCATATAATATGCCACAAGTTCCTCCAGCAATTCGTCACGTTCAAGACGAATGATCAGAGATCTTGCATCATTATAGCTTGTAATAAAAGTAGGATCACCCGAGATCAAATATCCCACGATCTGATTGATGGGATCATACCCCTTTTGTGTCAGGGAATGATACACGTGTGCCAGAATCTGTTCGGGCGTCTGCAAATCTTCACGGACTCTGCGAAACTGCATTGTGTCTTGGGTCAAGGCCATTTGTTTCATCCTCCGTATGTGTCTATGGTTCACATTATACACATCAAAAACCTGCTTTGCAACCGGTCAAAGATAAGCTTAATCGAATCGAAATGAAGAGAATATAAAAATGTGAGATTTGGTTCACGCAAACCGACGTTTTAATGGAAAATTCATTGACATGCAGCATGGTAAAATGCTACTCTATCATCATGTAAGGGAGTAGTTGCCGCAACAGTTTCTTTGCGGTCCAAGTCAACATGCATGGCTCTTTTCCCAAAAGGTCTGGCTTGGATGAAATGACGAGACTTATATACAAAAGGCAGACGTCGGTTGTATGTGGGTCTTTTTTACATTCTTCCGATTTTTGTCTTTTACACTACATTTTATAAGGAGTGTTACCGCAATCATGAATCCCTATCATCTTTCAAGTGACCAGATATTTGAATCCGTGGCATCGTCCGCAAACGGTCTTTCCAAAAAGGAAGCCTCCGACCGCCTTGCAAAAAACGGTCCCAACGCTCTGGCACAGGCGCCCAAGCCTTCCCTGTTTGCCCGCTTTATGGCGCAGCTGAAGGACCCCATGGTCATCGTGCTGATCGCAGCGGCCGCCGTGTCGGCTGTGACGAGTGCCTACTCGGGTGAAAGCTTTGTTGACACCATCATCATTCTTGCAGTTGTATTGATCAATGCAGTCCTTGGCGTGGTGCAGGAAGGCAAAGCAGAAGCTGCAATCGAATCGCTTCAGCAGATGTCTGCTGCCATGTGCAAGGTGCTTCGCGGCGGCGAAGTTGTGATGGTCAAGAGCGAAGAGATCGTTGTAGGCGACGTGATCCTTCTGGAAGCAGGCGATGCAGTGCCTGCCGACGGCCGCATCATCGAGGCAGCAAGCCTGCAGATCGAAGAAGCCGCACTGACAGGCGAAAGCGTACCTGCCAACAAGCACGCAGACGTGCTGGAAGGTGAAGGTGACGTTCCCCTCGGCGACCGCAAGAACATGGCTTACATGGGTACCAGCGTGGTCTACGGCCGTGCACGCATGGTGGTCACTGCCTGCGGCATGGACACCCAGATGGGTAAGATCGCAAATGTCCTGAACGATGCCAAGGATAACAAGACTCCCCTGCAGGAAAAGCTTGCACAGCTTAGCCGTGTGCTGAGCTTCCTTGTACTGGGTGTCTCCGCATTCATCTTTGTCTTCACCCTTATCCGTGGCGGCGAGTTTACGCTGGACTCCGTGCTTTCCGCTTTCATGATCGCAGTATCGCTGGCAGTTGCAGCGATCCCCGAAGGACTTTCCGCAGTGGTCACGGTGGTTCTTTCCATCGGCGTGACCAATATGTCCAAAAACAATGCCATCATCCGCAAGCTCACCGCAGTTGAGACCCTGGGCTGCGCACAGATCATCTGCTCGGACAAAACGGGTACGTTGACCCAGAACAAGATGACGGTCGTGGATGAATTCACTTCTGACTCCGCACTTCTTGCCACCGCAATGGCACTTTGCTCCGATGCAAACCTTGACCATACCAATGTGGCAGTTGGCGAGCCCACCGAGTGTGCACTGGTCAACCACGCATTCAAGGTCGGTCTTCCCAAGCACGAACTGCAGGAAAAGACCCCTCGTGTTGCCGAAGCTCCCTTTGACAGCATGCGCAAGATGATGTCCACCGTCCATGCCTGTGACAATGGCTTCATCCAGTACACCAAGGGCGGTCTTGATGAAGTGCTTTCCCGCTGCGTAAAGATTTATGACAACGGTCAGGTGCGTGACATCACCGACGAAGACCGCGATGCGATCATCGCAAAGAACAAAGAGTTTGCAGCCCGTGCACTGCGCGTACTTTCCGCCGCATACAGAACCTACGATGCACTGCCCCAGGATACTTCCCCCGAGGCACTGGAACAGGAGCTTACCTACATCGGCATCGTGGGCATGATCGACCCCGTCCGTCCCGAGGTCAAGGCAGCTATCGAGCGCTGCAAGGATGCAGGTGTGCGCGCCATCATGATCACCGGCGACCACCGCGATACCGCAATTGCCATCGCAACCGAGCTTGGCATCATCAATTCTCCTGAGCAGGCCATCACCGGCGCTGATTTGGAAGAGATGACCGACGAATACCTTGATGCTCATATTCAGGACTTCGGCGTATACGCACGCGTACAGCCCGAGCATAAGACCAGAATCGTCTCCGCATGGCAGAAGCTTGGCAAGATCACCGCAATGACCGGTGACGGTGTCAATGATGCACCTTCCATCAAGACCGCCAATATCGGCGTGGGCATGGGTATCACCGGTACTGACGTCACCAAGGACGTGGCAGACATGGTACTGGCAGACGACAACTTTGCAACCATCGTTTCCGCTGTGGGCGAAGGCAGAAGAATTTACGACAACATCCGAAAGGCCATCCAGTTCCTGCTTGCCTCCAATGCAAGTGAGGTCATCACCATCTTCATGGCAACGCTGCTTGGCTTCGTGGTGCTGGAACCCGTCCATCTTCTTTGGATCAACCTGATCACCGACACCTTCCCTGCAATTGCACTTGGCATGGAAGAAGCAGAACCCGACGTGATGAACCGTCCGCCCCGCAACCCCAAAGAGGGCATCTTTGCAGGCGGCATGGGTCAGGCGATCATCTATCAGGCACTGGCGGTTTCCATCCTGACCCTTGGCGCATACCTCATTGGTCATTATATGGAATCGGGTGTATGGGAGTTCGTCACAAGCGAGCATGGCATGACGATGGCATTCATCACGCTGTCTTTGACCGAGATCGTCCACAGCTTCAACATGAGAAGCAGAACCCAGAGCCTGTTCTCCATCAAAAAGCAGAATAAGGTCCTCTGGCTGGCAGGTCTTGCAAGCTTCGTACTGACCATTGCAGTTGCATTCATCCCTCCCTTCGCACGTGCATTCTCCCTTGCAGCAATTTCTTTGAAGGAACTTGCCGTGGCAGTTGGTCTTGCACTCATCATGCTGCCCATCGTGGAGTTGGAGAAGTTCTTCTCTCGCCGCGAGGAAAAATAACATTTCCAATTAAAAATACCGTGCAGGTTTTTCTGCACGGTATTTTTTTACTCTTCATAAGCTTTAAAAATCTTCCACACACCCGCTTCTTCCATGAACACTTCGATCGTTCCGTCTTCACCGAAGCGGTAGTAATATCCTTCGCCGAAATTGGATTGATCGTTTTGGGTGGGATACTCGTGTTCTTCCACGGTGGAGGTGATTTGTCCATCCACATGTCCGCCTCGGTCGGGTCGGGTGTCGGTTCGATATTCACCCCGATAGCCTGTGTCGCCGTAGAGCACGTCGTTCACCATAATCGATGGCTTCGCCGCCCAAAGTACTTCCTCTTCTTCCCTGCCGCAGGCGATAAAAAGCAGACTGAAGCAAAGAAGCAAAACCAAAAGTGTCGTTTTACGCATATACATCTCTCCTTTCGCTTAATATACCACATAACTGCCTTGAATGTTACGGCTGCAACACCGCTTTCTTCTTTTTTCAATGCGTGGTATACTGTAGACGTGATTTTTTGCAAAGGAGGACAATTTATGCTTGATGCGACGATTTTAGGCTGTGGCGGCACCATTCCGCTGCACGACCGCTGGCTGTCCTCTTTTTTGCTGCGTTTGAACGGCAAAAGCATTCTGATCGACTGTGGTGAAGGCACGCAGATCGCACTGAAACAGGCTGGCTATACCTTCAAGCCCATCGATGCGATCTTGTTCACCCATTTCCACGCCGACCATATTTCGGGTCTTGCGGGACTTCTTCTGACCATGGGCAACGAGGGGCGCACCGAGCCTGTGACGATCCTCTGCCCCAAGGGTGGAAAGCAGATCATTCCTGCGCTTCTCATCATCGCACCCGAGCTTTTGTTTGATCTTGATATCATCGAGCTGGATGACGTGCAGGAGCATTCCATCGCAGGTTTCCAAATCACGTCCTTCCCCGTGCAGCATGCTGTGCCCTGCTTTGGCTATAGTTTCTACATCCCCCGTCGCGGCCGCTTTGATGCCAAGCGCGCCATGGAACTGGGTGTGCCCCAAAGTGAATGGTCCCGTCTGCAGAAGGGTGAATGTGTACAGCTGGATGACCGCACGATTTCCCCCGAGGATGTGTTAGGAGAAGAACGAAAAGGTCT
>JAGBGW010000272.1 GCA_017935825.1 Clostridia bacterium | reverse complement strand
GTTTTCAAGTGCAATAGATTGTGCCGACACGCCGTATTGCCGCGCCAGCGTTTCCAGCGTGTCGCCGTCACGCACCAAATGTTTTTTCGTGGCGATAAGTCATCATCTCCTTTTTGTTATGCTGTGCGCTCCCACATGTAAAGCGCAAGGTAGGGCGGCATGTTATTGTGTGCTGTACCGCCGCCGCAGGGTGCGGTGGTGTAGCTGATGCGGGCGACTGAACCGCTGCTGCCCGGGTCAATGGCATCGCTGCCGCTTTCATCACGAACACTGAAGGTCAGAGGCACACTTTCGTAGGTGTGGGTATGGGCAGGCAGTTCCTCTGTGGTCAAAGTATGATCGACACTGCCGCCGGTTTCACCTGCTGCAAACAGGTCACCTGCCGCCAACGGAAACACGTCGCATATGCGCTGCCAGCTGCCGCCGAAAAGAAGTGACGGGTCGGTGTCATTGCGGGATACATAGATGTAACCTACCGGCATCAGGGTAAGCGCAAGGGACCGAAACGCTTCGTGCGACAACTGCAGCTTGCCGCCTATCTGCAGATTTTTGTCAAACTCCGCATCCAGTGCACACTGCAGCGCCTTTTTGCTGCTCATGCGGCCAAATGCAATACCGCCCACGGCAGCATTGGCATTGATCAGACGAAAACTGGGTGCAATGTCCAATGTGTAAGTCACAGCGGCACCCAGACTGTCTTTTGCAGTAAGGATCACTTCCCAGGATCGTGCAGGGTCGATGCCGCCAAGGATGCGGCTTTGTCCGCTTTGCAGCGTGACAACACCGCTTTGTATGCCTTCTGTTTGATAGAAAGCCTCACAGACCACCGTGTTGCTGCCATCCAGCACACTGCAGGAAAAATCCGCCTGCACCAAAAGATAGGCACCGTCGTTGTCCGACTGCCCGTTTTCATCACAGCGGTAGGCGCGGGCATAAAGCGTGGGTTTTGCGTAGGCATGAACGAAAATGGTTTTTTCGATCACATCGCTTTGTCTGCCGCGGGTGTCGATGACATAAAACTGATACGTTACATTGCCTGCTGTGCTCAGTACGGGACCTGCGCACACGGGCTCGGTGCTCGTCAGCACGCCCTTGACCACATAAGCCTGTATGCTGCTGCCAAGGACACCTGCTGCATTTTCAAAGTGAAAGTCTGCGCGGCTTTTGTTTTGGATAAACAGTGAAGCTTGTTCAGCCTCCGTGATTTCCACATCGGAAAGTGCAGGCAGGATGTCCTCCGGCACCAAAAGTGTGAAGGCTGTCTGTACTTTGCCGATGCATACAGTGCCTGCGTAGGTTTCAAGCCTGCAAAGTCCCTGACCCGATGTGGCGCAAGGCAGTGCACAGCACCAAAGGCGAGGCACGGTAAATGTGCCAGAATGCGCCGTTTCCATGGACAGAGTCTGGGTATAGTCTCCAATGGAAAAAGTCACCGTATGGGTAAAAGAAGCATCGATTGCCTCGATGTCAAAGGACAGCGTATCGCCTGCATACACCATGGTGCCTGCAAGACGGATGGCGCTTTTTCGGTCAATGGCATCCAGTGCCACCGTACGGGAACAGGATATGGAAGAAAGCGTGGTGCCGGAAATGCCGCCCGATGCGCTGATCGTGATGGACTTTGTGCCGCCTGCATCGTGGGGGATCACGGCTTCGTGATTCATCACCGTGACCCAGCCTGCATCTTCGTAAAGGGATACGGATACGTTTTGTGATGCTGTGTTTTCACCGATTTTCAGTGTCCAGCTGCCCGTACCGTAGGTACGCGAAGCATAGGCGCAGGTTTTGTACAACTGCAGCGAGGCAGTGACACGGGATGTGTTGGTTTTATCGTCCTTTTGTGCGGACCAGCTGATGCGCACCTGGGTCAGGCGGTTGCTGGTCACGCCGCTGAAAGTACCGTTTGCCATAGTTTCACCTGCCTTTTAGCTGTGAAATACCAGCGACAGGCTGCCGTTTGCCTCCCGCTGCCAGTTGTAAAAGCCGATTTGCGGTGTGCCCAGTGAAAGGCTGCCGCCGATGACGGCATCGGAAATATACAGTCGATGATTGGATACATAGGCGATCTCGTTGGAGCCCTGCAAAAAGGACAGACGCTCGTTGGTCAATCGGCAGTGGAAGTCGGAATCGCTTCTGCCAAGGGCAATGCCGTCAGCATCAAAGCGAATGTAGGAAGAAAACGTTTCGTTGGAAAAATTGCCGACGGCATCTTCCAGTTCCAACACACGGGAAAAGGCTGCCGTCACGTCCGATGCATTCTGGCTGATGCGGCTTGACAGGGTCAGGTTGTTGTGTGCCATATCGTCCACCAAAACGTAGTTTGCAGATACATCGCTTCGGATGCTGTCATTTAATACCTGCATCTCAGAAGAAAAACTTGCCGTCATCCTGTCCGCCGCTTCGATGATGGCAGAAAGTGCTTTTTGAAAGTCTGCCTCACTTTTGGTCAGTGCCGTTTCCAGAGAATGATTCAGCTTTTCTTCATCTGCTGCATGTTCGATCTTCTGTGCCGTGACAGAGACAAAGTTTTCCGTATCCAAATTGTTCAAAATGTATTTCAGCTGTTCCGTCAGCTGAAAAAGATAGCCGCGCAGCTTGCGCATACGCACATCTTCAGGGGCATTGATCAAAGATTCCAGCGACGGCAACTGAACAGATAACATGCTCATAGACTACCTCCAAGTTCACTGCCCGATTCTGTTACCTTGCAGATAGAGTAGATTCTTGCATCGCCATAACCTGTGATGCGAAGCTGCATCCGCTGGGCGCGACGAGGACGAATGGGGATCTGCAAGGCGGAAAAAACGGGTGCAGCGTGGATGGATACCGCCTGCCAGAGCGGATCGTCATCGTAGCGGACACTGACTTGCAACTGAGAACCTGAAAAAAGCTGTGCCTGTACCATCAGGCGGCGCACGTGTTTGTGCATGGGGTCATCAAGACCGATCCAGGCGCTTTGCATCACCCAGGGTACAAAGGCTTCTTTTTGTGTCTCTTCAAACCGATAGGGGCAATCGCCGCCGATGCACAGCAGGCGATCGTCCTGATCGATCAGATACAAAAGATTGTCACAGACACACATGGCAACGGCACGGGTATCGTCCTGCCGATGCCAAAGTGCAAGTGTATCGTCGTAGACCAAAAGCTGCGGATCGCCGTTTTGATCATCACAGCTTAAGTAATACTTGCCCATGTACCCCTGTCCCAAACCATTTTCAAGCCGCAGGGGTGAAAGGGCTCTGCCAAGGGGCGCGGGCAGACCGCCGTCACAACATAAAACACCTTCCCGTGTAAGGTAAAACAGCGTTTCATTTACCACGGCAGCGCTGTAGGCATTGCCTTTGGAAATACCTGCTGCATGCAGTGTGGAAAGCTGAAAATTGGACGGCTTGGTGCCGTAGATACGAAGGTGGGCATCGGCTTTAAAAAATACCACACTGCCCATGTGGGTGCAGCAGCCGGTAAACGCTCCGGGGGTACCCACGGTCATGGCGTAGGAATCGGATGCAAGTCCCATAAAGCAGTTCCAGTTTTTGGCATCGCCCAGCTTACAGGCGTAGATGGCATGGTTTGCACTGCTGCAGCCCCAAAGACGGTTATCGCATTGCGTGACAAAGTCCATGTCGGGTACGGAACGCTTGATGTAGATGGAATTTGCGGAAAAACTTTGATCGCAGATGCCCATGATGATAAGCGTGTTGTCACTTGTGCCGTAGATCACGTGCTGACCGTCATGCGCGCCCAATCCTTCGATGGTAACACCGTCATATTGACGGAAGCCCTTGCCGATGTTGGGACAGGTGATCTTTAAATACGTCTGCAGCTGGCTTACCCATGTGCCGCTTGCGCTGTGCCATACTTTTAATACATGAGGTGATGCAGAGGTATCGATCCAGTGCATGTTTTCCGTCGGTTCCTGCGGCGCAACGGAAGAAATCACAGGTGTATTGGCAAGTGCTTGTCCCGAAGGATCACTGCACAGTGTCACATGAACATTGCCCTGCGCCATAAAGGAATACTCCATTGCTTCCAGTGTCAATGTCTTTGTATCAAACAAAAGCTTGTCGGGGAAAATCGCCACGCTTGAGCCTATCTGTACCAACTGCTTTTTCTTGGGAGAAAGGGGAATATGGTCGATCTTCACGCCACCGTACCAGATGTACCCGTCATCGATAAAAAGCAGCTTGTCGTGACCAATCATGCCCTGGGGCGCGGTCAGCTGTTTGACCATCTGCCGCGGCGTGCGGGGGGCGATCAAAGGATATGCACGGGAGGAGAGGTTTTCGCAATAAGAAAACTCGTTTTCTTCTGTTTTGTCGCAGAAGTTTACCCCTGCAAAGCGGGATATTACATCCGTATGTCCCTGCATGGTATAAAGCTGCGGCAACTTCATAGGCAAATGCTCCTTTTGGGTGCGGTGTGTGTACGATTCATATGGTCGAGAAAATGACTATATGCGGCGTTGAACAGGACGGCGGATGCGTTGTAGCGTCCGGTCTCCCCATTGGCGAAATCGATCTGCGACAAAAGGTATTTCACGTATACGTCACAGAATGTGTCTTCGATCAGCAGCACGGTAGAACCGTCATAGGAATCAGGCGTTTGGCAAAACAACTGCAGATGAGCAAGCTGTTTTTGCAGGAGACTGTCAAACTGCCAAAGCCAACGCAGCTTTTCTTCCTGTGTGCAGGCGTTGGGACGCAGTGCATCGCATTGATCGATGATGGATTGTGCCAGCATAAAGGACCTCCTTTGACTTGGTGCAGAACTACTGTTTGGCAGTGGTTTCCAGCTGACGGATCAGTG
>JAGBGW010000271.1 GCA_017935825.1 Clostridia bacterium | reverse complement strand
CCAGGGGATGATGATGGAAGTATCAAGACCGCCGGAGTATGCAAGAACGACCTTTTTGATCTGGGACTTATCCATAATATTGGGCCTCCAATAATTTGTAATTGATAAACTTTGAACACCCCTTTTCGGGGTGCATTTGTATCATACAGCTTTATGCACATAAAGTCAAGTCTTTTTTCATAAAAATTCATTCGCTCGTTTTTCCTTGTATTCATTGGGTTTTTCGCGCATTTTACTTTGTATTTGCACCTGTTTTTTCAAAATTTCTTCTTAAATTTTATGCGCATGTTCAGAGTATTTATGCATTATACATGAATATCGCCTTGACATTATCCGACAGATGCGCTATATCATATAGTATAAATTGCCTGAAACGGAGCGAATAACCATGTACGGTTTTGACTTTATGTTTTCCATCTTCCCCATTATATTTTTTGTGGTCTTTACACTGGTGATCAGCGTATTTATCACCACATTTGTCCGCGCCTTTAAATCTTCCCGACATGTACATCATGCTGCAAATCAGGTTCTTTCCGCCGCGATGGATCAGGTACAGCAGGAAGAAGAAAACCGCCCCAAATCCTTGAGCGGTATGGATTCCATCCTTGTGCCGCAGATCACGGCGGACTTCCCCCACTTTTCCGAGCGGCAGATGAAGGATGAAGCTGCAGAGTTTGCCGCGCAGAGCCTGCGCAATCTGGGCATGGACGTCACCTGCGTACACAACGTGGTGTTCTCCTCCTACGATAGGCTGGACCCCATGCGCACCATCACCATGCAGCTGGCAATCGAACTGGACAGCACAAACAACAAGCAGCGCCGCTATGAACTGCAGTGCACAAGCCGTTCTCTCCTCTCCCCCGATGAAGGCATTCGCGCCGTCAACTGTCCCAACTGCGCCGCGCCCTTGTCAAACATCCACACCCCCTGCCCCTACTGCGGCACCACAGCAAAAGTTCCCTTTGACATGCTATGGCAGTTTTCGGGTCTTCGGGCAAAATAATTTACGGCATAAAAAACAGGCATCGCATATGCGATGCCTGTTTTGCGTTTCGTTTTACTTCTCAAAACCGAAGAAGTTGACTGCGTTGTTGTAGCTGATGTCTTCCACCATCTGACCGAGGAACTTCTCGTCGGCAGGATATTCGCCGTTTTCTACCCATTCGCCGATCAGACCGCAGAGGATGCGGCGGAAGTACTCGTGACGGGTATAAGAAAGGAAGGAGCGGGAGTCGGTGAGCATACCCACGAAGTTGCCAAGGACGGAGCTGGCAGCCAGGTTTTCAAGCTGCTCTCTCATGCCGCGCTTGGTGTCGTTGAACCACCAGGCACTGCCGTGCTGGATGTGGTTACGGGTGCCTGCGTGCTGGAAGCAGCCCATCACGGTGGTGAGCATGGCGTTGTCGATAGGGTTCAGGGAATACAGGATGGTCTTGGGCAGTTCGTCGGTCTGCTCCAGTGCATCAAGCAGCTTTGCCAGTGCCTGTGCGGTGTCGGGGGTATTGATGCAGTCGTAGCCGGTGTCGGGACCAAGCTTGCCGAACATACGGGTGTTTGCATTGCGCAGTGCGCCGTAGTGCAGCTGCATGATCCAGCCGCGGCGTGCATATTCACGACCGAAGAAGACCAGCATTGCGCTCTGGTAACGCATGACGTCATCGGCGGACAGTTCCTGACCCTTGCCTGCAAGACCTGCCTTGAGGATGGCATTGAGTTCTTCCTCGGTTGCAGGCATGTAGACTACAGCATCAAGACCGTGGTCGCTTGCGCAGCAGCCGTGAGCCTCAAAGTGATCAAGGCGCTTGACCATGGCTTCCTTCATGGTTGCCATATCGGTGATTTCAACGCCGCTTACTTCGGACAGCTTTGTAACGTATTCCACAAAGCCTGCCTTGTTGATGTTGACGGCCTTGTCGGGGCGCCATGCAGGAAGGACGGTGACCTTGCAGGTCTCGTCTGCCTTGATCTTTTCGTGCCAGATCAAAGAATCGATGGGATCATCGGTGGTGCAGATGGTGGTAACGCCGCTGTGCTCGATGATGCCGCGCACGCGCATATCTGCCTGTGCCAGCTTTTCGTTGCAAAGGTTCCAGACCTCTTCTGCAGTCTCTTCACAAAGAACGCCGTCATAACCAAAATAGCGTTTCAGTTCCAGATGGGTCCAATGATAAAGAGGGTTGCCGATGGCACGGGGCAGGGATGCTGCCCATGCGAAGAACTTTTCCTTATCGGAAGCATCGCCCGTGATGGTGTTTTCGTCCACACCGCAGGCGCGCATGCAGCGCCACTTGTAATGGTCGCCGCCCAGCCAGACCTGGGTGATGTTTTCAAACTGGCGATTCTCATAGATTTCCTGGGGATTGATGTGGCAGTGATAGTCCACGATGGGCATCTTTGCCGCATGCTCGTGATAGAGCTTCTTTGCAAACTCAGTGGTCAAAAGAAAGTTTTCGTCCATAAATTTCTGCATGGTCTTTTCCTCTCAATACTTATAATGCCTTATATTTTTCACCCTTGCACAAGGATGATGCAATCATTCTTCGGTAGCCTGTTCGGTGGCTTCTTCAGAAGATTCTTCTGCAGGAACTTCTTCCGTTTCTTCCGCAATTTCTTCTGCAGCAGTTTCCTCGGCGGATTCTTCAGCAGAATCCTCGGCAAGTTCTTCTTCTGTTTCTTCCTGCACCGTCTCGTCCGTTTCTTCCGGAACTTCTTCTGCATCCTTGGTCAATGCACCGGGACCTGCAAGGGCAGGCATGCCAAATTTCTTTTCAAAGGGGATCAGGGCAAGTGCAATGCCGATAGGGATCAAAATCAGGCTGATAAACTGGCTGGTGGACACACCAAAGAGGAAGCCGCGGATCTCGTCGTAGCGAAGGTATTCCAAAGCGAATCGCTCCACAGCGTAGCACAGCAGATAAAGTCCGATCACGCGACCGGGTTTTCTGGGCTTTTTAGCGTAATTATAAAGGAAGCAGAACAAAATAATATTCAGTGCAGCTTCCAGAAGCTGTACCGGGAACAGCGCCACACCGTGGGGTGCCATGGCGGAGTTGAAGTACACGCCCCAGGGGGGATCCATAGGCATGCCATAGCAGCAGCCTGCAAAGAAGCAGCCGATGCGGCCGATGCCGTGTACAAGGGGTACACTGGGAATGATCAGATTGATCATCTCGCCAAGGTTGAGCTTTCTGATGATGCAGTAGGGAATAAAAACCGCAAGACCACCGATCAGACCGCCGTAGAATACAAAGCCGTAGCTAAAAAATTCACGGAAGCCGGCAAAGCTGCCAAAGTAGAAATCCAGATTTGCGCTGATGGAATCCCATGCGGTGATGACATACAGCGCCTTGCCGCCCAGTATGGCGCCGATGGCGGTGTAGGTAATGCTGTAGAGCACATCATCGGGATCGATGGTGGTCTGCTTTGCACGATGCATAGCTGCCCAAACACCAAGCACAGCACCGATCAGGATGCAAAGACCGTACATGGGCAGCTGAAAGCTGCCGATGTTAATAAAAGGATACATAGAACCTGTTCACTCCTTCAAATTACATTTCAACACTTGTGCCATATATTATACCATAAAACGATCCGTTTGGTATACATTCATCGATACGGTGCAAAGCGCACACCGGCCTCATCCTGCATAGCCTGCAGAGCGTCGTACCAGTCAAGGCGCATTTGCCTTTTCTGGGCCGCTGCCATGCACTGCTGTTCCACCAGTTCAAAATCGATCACGCCGCTTGCAGGGATGCTTACCAGCTTCACGATCCAATAGGCATCACCGTACAGCGTGGGGCCGCACATCTGCCCCGGCTGATCCAGATTTTCACTGCAAAGGGCAATCGCAGGTTCTGCATCCCAGCCTTCAAAAATACAGAAAGTCTTTTGCGTACCGTCAGCATTTGCGCAGGCATCCAGTTCATTGTAGTCTTCATACATCGCATCAAAACCTTCCCCGTAGAGAAGTTTGCGCCATGCAGACTGGGAAACGGAAAACGCATCGGCACGATCGTGCTGTGCGCAGGAAACACCCAGCGCCTGCACGATCTTCAGGCCTTCCGGCACATAGACCGTCACCTCGTAGTCGCCCTGTACGTACGCCCGCTGCGCAGAAGCAAGATCGTTTTTAGCAAGAGTGCTTTGTACATCCACCTGCTCGTTATACCAATCGCGCGCCATGCTTTGGGTCACTTCCACGCCATCGATCAGCTCCTTTCGGCAGGCATCGATGGTGCAGTAAACGATGGCACAGTCCATATTTTCCTGTGATTCTTTCAGATCCAGACTTCTCAAAAACGCACGGGCAGATATTTCATCCGCCTGTCCGTACAGCTGGGTGATCACCCGATAACGGGCAAATGCCAAAACACCGCTTTCGGGTCGCAAGTCTCCTTCCACGCCCAGCATGCTGCAGATGGTATCGGGCATAATGGTATCAAACAGCTTCATCTGTTCATACCAATCTTCATATTCCGCTTCGCTTAAATATACATCGCCCACCACTGCTACATTACCGTCCCATACGGCAGGATCGCTGCAGCCAAAAAGCATGATCACAGCGCAGCAAATCACTGCGCAGATTTTCTTCAACTTCATAAATCCATCCTGTGTATTTCTACATATTTAATAAAAATTGGCTTGTAAGCTGATGATACATGGCAAATGCACCCATGTCAATTCAAACTGATGGCAAAATTCACACAAGAGAAGTTCTTAAAACCTATTTAATATTTCAATTTAATAGGCACGACGTGCGCGATTGTGTTATAATCAGTATTGGCATCATTCTTGCTGCGCGATGCGCGGCATGCCAAAGGAGGTTACAGCTTCTTCATGAACGATTTTAAACTTCGTCTGTCGGAGACATTCGGAAAAGTCCGTACATCCGCAACTGACCTGTTTTCCAAATTCTTCAAAAAACAGGATGAATCCGGCGATGCCGCCGCACAGACGCCTGAGACGTCACTTGCCCCGGTGCGGAAAGATCAGGGTGCACTTGCCCGCCGCAACAGACAGATCCCCGGCGCGCCCAATTCCAGTACGCTGGATGCGGCAAGCTCCAATCCCTCTGCAGGTGCGGTGCCCTCTTTCTTTACCAAGCGGACCAAGCGCCCCAACTACATCATATCGATCCTGCTTACGACCCTTACGATGTATCTAATCGTGGCGATCGTCTTCTGCTCTGCTGCTGCAGGTATCGTTATGGGTATTGCAAAGGCTTACACCGAAACCACCAAGAGTTTGGATGTATCGGTAATCATGGATCAGGATCAGACCAGTTTCATCTACGATGAAAACGGCGAGCTGATCACCACCTTTGCCTCCATCGAAAACCGCATCATGGCTTCTTCCGATGAAATTCCCCAGCAGCTCAAAGATGCATTCGTCGCCATCGAGGACTCCCGTTTCTGGACCCACTCCGGTATCGACTTGAAACGTCTGATCGGTGTTTTCTTCCAGAATTTCACCTCCGACAGCGTTCAGGGTGGTTCCACCATCACCCAGCAGCTGATCAAGCAGAGAATTCTTTCCTCCGAGCGTTCTTACAAGCGTAAGATCCAGGAAGCTTATCTTGCACTGCAGCTGGAGCGCGTGTATGAAAAGGATGATATCCTCACTGCATACCTCAATACCATTGCACTTGGCGGTTCCAACTACGGTGTAAAGGCTGCAGCATACGACTACTTCGGAAAAGAGCTCAACGAGCTTACCCTTCGTGAGTGCGCAATGCTGGCAGGTATCACCCAGAACCCCTGGAGATTGAATCCTCGATTGAACTTCTATGACCGCAACACTCCCGAGCGTACCAACGAACGCACGGACACGGTACTGTACCGTATGTATGCCTGCGGTTTCATTTCCAAAGAAGAGTACGAAGCTGCACTGGATGAAGATCTGGTGATCCTGGAAGAAGAACAGGGCGAAGATCTGTATGAGATGATGTACTTCGTTGAATACGCAGTCAGCGACGTGGTCACCTTCATGCTGCAGCAAAACAACCTGGAAGATACCTACGCAAACCGTCAAAAGTGTGAAATGGAACTTCGCACCGGCGGCTACAACATCTATCTGACGGTTGATACGGAAATTCAGAAATCCACGGAAGAAGTAATCTACAACTACTCATCCTGGCCGAGAATGTCCTCGTCCTCCGACAGCGTTGTCACTTCTCAGAACTCCGACGGTACGATCATCGAGATCCCTCAGCCGCAGGTGGCAGTCGTGGTACTGGATCACAATTCCGGTGAAATGAAAGCCATCGTGGGTGGCCGTCAGGCTCCTACCGCACAAAAGCAGCTCAACCGCGCTTATCAAAACAGCATGCCCATCGGTTCCACCATCAAGCCCATCGCGGTTTATGGTCCTGCATTTGATAACGGCGCATCCCCCGGTACCGTACTTGCCGACATGCCCGTACGCATTGAGGGTTGGGGCGGCAGAGGCTATCCCAACAACTACTCCATGAGTTTCTCCGGTCCCGTTTCCATCCGTGTGGGTCTTCGAAACTCCCTGAACGTCATCGCAGCACGTGTTGTTGCCGACTGGGTCGGCGTTGAAACTTCCGCAAACTACCTTCTGAACATGGGTGTTGCTGAAAGCCATATCAACAAAGACTTGTCCGGTCTTGCACTTGGTACATCCGGTCTTACCATGGTTGAACTTGCAACCTGCTACGGCACCATCGCAAACAACGGTGTTTACCAACAGCCCATTGCATTCTCCCGCGTCACCGACGCTGACGGCAATCTGGTCATCGATCCCAAAGCGTCCCGCATTACCCGTCAGATTTACAAGGAGACCAGCGTATGGATGCTCAAAGACGTCATGCGCAACTACTCCTCTGCAGCAACGCTGAACATGCCCATGGGCGGTAAAACCGGTACCAACTCCGACTGGCGCGGTATTACCTTTGCAGGTTTCACTGCATATTACACCTGCGCACTGTACATCGGTCACGATAACTACAAGCCCCTGGCCAGAAGCTCCACCGGTTCCACCGCTGCAGCACCCTTGTGGCGAAGGGTCATGTCCCCCATCCATCAGGGATTGGAGCGCCGTGATATCCAGACCACCTCGGCAAGCGCACTCGGTCTTACCACGTCCACCGTATGCGGTGTATCGGGTCTTCCCTGTAACGACGCATGCCGTGCGGATAAGGAACATCCGCCCGTATCGGACTACTACGTACCCGGCACACAGCCCGGCGGCAGCTGCAACATGCATATTTCCGCCAACGGCTGTACAGCAAGCCAGAAGCTGGCAACGGAATACTGCCCCGCCCATTTGGTGGAATCCTCCGTTATCGTCAATCTGGCAGGTACCGCTTATGCAGGTATGGAAAAATACATCACCAACGCAGGTTCTGCCGATATGACGTATGAGACCAACCCCGAGGCATTCTGCCCGCTGCATACGGCCGAATGGTCCACCAACTATGAAGCACTTTCTGCAGCAGTATCCATTGCACAGAGCCGCATCTCCATTGCAAGCGGTCTGCTGTCCTCTCCCTATATTTCCGATTCGGATTACGCAAGACTTTCCAGTGCCATCAACAATGTCTCTGCCAAGATCGGTCAGGACTACTCCACCGCATCCATTGCAGACATCAATGTGGCGGAAGCTTCCATCCGAACCGCAAGCGATGATCTTTCCTCGCTGACTACCACAGTATCCGGCAATATCGCCAACAACACCCCTGTAACACCTCCTCCCACAGGCGGTGAGGGCGAAGGCGGCGAAACCGGCGGCGGTGAAGGCAGCGGCGGCGAAACCCCCGTAACGCCTCCCGAAGGCGGCGGCGAAACCGGCGGTGAAGGTGAAGGCGCATAATCGCCTGAACAATGTCATAACAAAGGATGAATGATTTCTCATTCATCCTTTTTGTTTTGCATAAATAGATTGTGTATAGAGATTTTAAATCGGGGTGGGATTATTGCATGCTGCTTTGCCATGCCACATCAGACAATTTGTACTGTATCGATCATATTGACCTGCCATATCATCAACTGCAAAAGCTTCAGGCAAGGGGTATTGTTTGCGGCACACAGCTGAAGCTTATGTACAAGCGCCGCAGCGGTGCTGTGATCGTGTTTTGCCGCATGAGCCGCTTTGCGCTGGGCAAATATTACACATCACATATCCATGTCCATACTGCAGGCAGGATGAAACATTGAAAAAACTTCGCATCGTTTTTGCAGGAAACCCCAACTGCGGCAAAACCACATTGTTTAACGCACTGGCAGGCACAAACTTAAAAACCGCCAATTATCCCGGTGTCACGGTAGAAAAAAGAAGTGCCTGTTTCCAATATAAAAACACATTGCTGGAATTGTACGATCTGCCCGGTATCTACGATCTGCAGCAGGCAAGTGCAGAAGAAGAAATCACAAGGCAAACACTGCTGGAAAAAGACTATGACGTGATTGTCAATGTACTGGATGCAACGAACCTGTCTTTGGGGCTGTATTTAACACAGTTTCTCTTCACACTGGAAAAACCTGTCGTACTTGCCGTCAACATGATGGATTTGGTACAGGCACGGGGTATGCAAATTGATATAGATCAGCTGCAGCATCTTTTTTCCGCTGCAGTGATCGGCATCAGCGCAAGAAAAAAGACAGGATTTACTGCCCTTTGCGATGCAATGCTGCAGCCGCGTACACCTACTGCTGTCTGTAAGATCACCAATGTACAGCATTGGATCGACGGTATCCTTTCCCAATGTGTAAAAACATCAAGGGTACATTCACATACCGATGCATTGGACCGCCTTTTGCTGCATCCTGTTTTGGGTTATGCTTTCTTTGCCTGTGTTATGGGACTGATCTTTTTTCTGACGTTCCGCTTAGGCGACGGATGCAAAGCATATATGCAGCAGGGCTTATCCTTTCTGTGTCTTCGTCTGGAGGCCCTTCTTTTCAAATGGAATATCTCCCCTGCCGTGCGTTCTCTGCTGCTTGACGGCGTAATAAGCGGCGCTGCAAGCATTCTGTCCTTTCTTCCCAATCTATTGATTCTGTATGTTCTTCTTGCACTATTGCAGGACAGCGGTTATATGGCAAGAATCGTTTATCTGACGGATGAAACAATGCACCGGCTGTCACTGAGCGGTAAATCTTCCATTGCCCTGATCCTGGCACTTGGCTGCAGTGTACCTGCCATATGCGCCACGCAGACCATTGAAGATCATTCTTCCCGCATCCGCACCATGCTTTGCGTACCCTTTGTCAGCTGCAGTGCACGTCTGCCCATTTATGTACTGTTTGCCGGCACATTCTTTCCCGAGCATGCTGCACTTGCTGTTTTTCTTTTATACTTGCTTGGCATTGGTGCAGCACTGCTATGGGCGCTTATTCTGTCACCGAAAAAGCAAAACAAAACAGGCAGCCGACTTTTGATCGAACTGCCTGATTACAGAACACCGGATTTTTACAGCGTATGTATGGATGTATGGATGAAGCTGCGGGATTATCTGACCCGTGCCGCAACAATCGTGGTCGCATCTTCTGTTCTTCTTTGGATACTGACCCACGTTGGCATGGACGGCTATACCCGGGATATCGCATCCAGCTTTGCTGCCCGTATAGGTACATTACTTGCAAAACCTCTGCAGTATGCAGGGCTTGGCTTCTGGCAGATCGCCGTAGCACTGATTGCAGGTCTATGGGCAAAAGAAGTCGTGGTCGCCTATACGTATATCCTGTTCTCTCTGCCGCAAAGTGCATCTGCCGCATCGCTTTGCATGCTTTTGAAAGGCATTGGTTTTGGAAAAATCAACGCTGCAT
>JAGBGW010000270.1 GCA_017935825.1 Clostridia bacterium | reverse complement strand
TATCATTTCTTTTAAAAGGAACAAAAACCGCCATGCACCACGACCAAATCGAATTGATCCCGCTTTTTTCAGGCTCCTCGGGCAACTGCATTCTTGTACGCGCAGGCAGCACCTGCGTGCTTGTGGATGCAGGTGTTTCCGCACGCAGTGTCACCACGGCGCTGACGGCGGCGGGCTATGATATCGGGCAGATTCAGGGCATTTTGGTCACCCACGAGCATGCCGACCACATCAAGGGCATCCCCATGCTGGCAAAAAAATACGGCACCCCCGTGTACGCAAGCGCAGGCACGTGGCGCGCCATGCACGGCAAGTTCCGCGATTGTCCCCATTTTTCCCCCTTTACGCTGCCGGGTGGAAGCTTCTACATCGGCTCGCTTTGCATTGAGCCCTTTGCACTGTCCCACGATGCGGCAGAGCCCACGGGCTATGCATTTTTCAGCGGCGGAGAAAAGGCTTCCATCGCCACGGACACGGGGTATCTTTCCCGTGGCCTGATCCGCGCACTGGAAGGTTCCAAAAGCATCTTGCTTGAGTCCAACCACGACCCCGAAATGCTGCAGACGGGTCCTTACCCCTACGTTTTGAAGCAGCGCGTGGCTTCCAGAAAGGGACATTTGAGCAATGAGGACTGCGCACGCGCACTGGTGCACCTTGCAAATACGGGCACGGAGAAAGCAATTCTTGCCCACCTTTCCCGTCAGAACAACGACCCTGCCCTTGCCCATCGGGTAAGCTTTGACGCCTTGGCGCAGGAAGGCCTGGATATGGAGCGTGATTTCTCATTGTCCGTTGCCGCCCCTGCCATGTTTGAAAAGGAAAAAAAAGCAGAACCCCTCGTTTCCCTTCTTATTTAATTTAAACCCACAGGAGGTTTTGTCCATGCAGGAACAATCCCGTCCCGCCATGCAGGAAAATCGTCTTTCCAAAAGTGCCTGTGCAGTACTGTTGCTTTTTATGGCAGTGGCATTGTTTGTCTACAAACTGTTTTTTTTCTACAGTGAGATCACGCTGCCCATCTGGACGGATATTTTGATGGAAACCGCGTTGATTCTGATCCCCTCGCTGATGCTGTGTCTGCTTTGCGGTGGCAGTGTTCCCCATGTGCGCATGGGCTTTAAGCGTACCGCTCTTGTCATCGGTATGGGTGTGACAGGCTATGTGTTTTCCCTTCTTTTGAATGTGATCTGGACCCTTGTTTGGATGGCGATTTTTTCCGGCACTGTCACGGAAGAACTGTCTGCACAGGCTATGGAGCAGTATGCTGTGTTTGTCCAAACGCCCCTTTGGCTGATGCTGCTTGTGATTGCGGTAACACCTGCCATTTGTGAGGAATTTTTCTTCCGCGGGATGCTGATGAAGTCCTTAAGCGGCAGCCCTGCTGCTGCCATTTGTATCTCGGGCATTTTGTTTGCCATGATGCACATGTCTGTCACCAAGTTCTATGCCACCTTTGCCCTTGGTATTTTCTTTGGCTGGATCGTCATGCGCACAGGTTCCATGACCGGCGGCGTGATCCTGCATTTTATGAACAATGCCTTTGCTGCATTGACGCTTCGGGGCATGGGCACGTTGTACGGCATGCTGGAACATGTGGCGCCCACAGAAGAAGCGATCTATGATTTCCTCATGGCACGGCCTGAGCTTTCTGCACAGATTACTATGGCAGTCTTTGGCGCTGTACTGTTGTTTGTACTGTCCATTCCGCTGTTTTTCCTGTTTTTGACATTGTTTATTCGCGATACCAAAGCGGATGCAGCCAAGATGCACCTTGCAGCATTGCGGGAAACGGAAGAAAATCAAAAACGTGATGTGGCGGGCAATGTGCTTTTAAGCATTACGACTGTCGTACTTGCAGGTCTTATGATCTATTCTTCTGTCATCTTCGGTGGATAAAGGAGGGACAAAGCAGTGAATCTTCGAATCATCTGTGTGGGCAAGCCCGACCGCGTGATGTTTGCCCCCGCAATTGCCGAATATGAAAAGCGGCTTTCCCGATTCTGTCAGCTGGATGTGCGGCAGATCGCAGAAGGCCCCGTGCCAAGAAACGATGCCGAGATCAATAAATGTCTGCGCATCGAGGGCGAGAAGATTTTGTCCTGCATCAAACCGGGCGACCGCGTGGTGGCCATGTACATCGAGGGCAAGCAGCTTTCAAGTCCCGAACTTGCCAAGCAGATCAAGGAGTTTCAGGACTACGGTCAGGGCGGCACCTTGACCTACATCATCGGTTCTTCCCACGGTCTTTGCGAAGAAGTCGTCCGCCGTGCGGATATCAAGCTTTCCATGAGCAAGATGACCTTCCCCCACCAGCTTGCGCGCGTGATGCTCACCGAGCAGATCTACCGCGCCTTCACCATTTTGTCGGGTCAGACCTATCACAAATGAGGTGCGCCATGGCAGATCGTTTTATGGAAGAAGCAATCGCGCAGGCAAAGCTTGCCCTGCAGGAAGATGAAGTGCCCGTGGGCGCTGTCATCGTAAAAGACGGCAAGATCATCGCCCGTGGTCATAACCGCCGCATGCAAAACAACGACCCTACCTCCCACGCCGAGACCGAGGCCAGTCGCGCAGCTGCCGCTTACCTTGGTGATTGGCGATTGAACGGCTGTACCATGTATGTCACTCTGGAACCTTGTGTCATGTGTGCCGGCGCTATTGCTCAAAGCAGGCTCGATGCCGTCATCTTTGGGGCGTATGATGGAGAATTCGGCTGTGCCGGCAGCCGCTATAATCTGCCTGCCGATGGGGATATCGGCGGTCATACCCGCGTGGCAGGTGGCTTGATGCAAGCAGAATGCCTGCAGATCCTGCAGCAGTATTTTGAAAAAAGAAGATAAGCAAAAAAGGCAAGTCGGATGACTTGCCTTTTTTTTATTTCATTAAAACAGTTTCGCAGGATCGGTGTATTCCTTGCCCTGTGCATCAGCGACTGCCTTGCAGGTCAGCTTGCCGTGGTACAGGTTCAGGCCGCGCATCAATGCTTCGTCTGCCTTGCATGCTGCCTCTGCGCCCATGTTTGCGATCTTCAAAGCATAGGGAAGGGTTGCACCCGTCAGTGCCAGTGTGGAAGTTCTGGGTACTGCGCCGGGCATGTTGGCAACGGAGTAGTGGATAACGCCGTGCTTTACAAAGAAGGGGTCCTGATGGGTGGTACTGCGGTCGATGGTGGCGATGGAGCCGCCCTGGTCGATGGCAACGTCCACAAGGACGGAGCCGGGACGCATCTTCTTGACCATGTCCTCAGTGACAAGGCGGGGGGTCTTTGCGCCGGGCACAAGCACGCAGCCGACCACAAGGTCAGCCTTTCGCACGATGCGTGCGATGTTGTAGGAGTTGGACTGCAACGTCTGCACGTTGTGGTTGAAGATATCTTCAAGGTATGCAAGACGCTTGATGTTCAGGTCCAAAATGGTGACATTTGCGCCCATACCAACAGCGATCTTTGCAGCGTTCATACCCACGTTGCCGCCGCCCAGGATCACGACGTTTGCACGCTCAACGCCGGGCACGCCGCCCAGCAGGATGCCTCTGCCGCCGCAGTTGGATTCCAGAAGATGTGCGCCGATCTGAATTGCCAGACGACCTGCAACTTCACTCATGGGAGAAAGAAGGGGGAGGGAGCCGTCAGCAAGCTGAACGGTCTCGTAGGCGATGCCAACGATGCCGCGCTTCAGAAGTGCTTCGGTCTGAACTGCATCGGGTGCAAGGTGGAAATAGGTGAAGACGATCTGACCTTCGCGAAGCAGCTCGTACTCTTCTTCCAAAGGCTCTTTGACCTTGATGATCATGTCGGAGTAATCGTAGACCTCTTTTGCGGTCTCCAGAATTTCCGCACCTGCTGCAACGTATTCCTCATCGGGGAAGCCGCTGGCAATACCTGCATTTTTTTCGATAT
>JAGBGW010000269.1 GCA_017935825.1 Clostridia bacterium | reverse complement strand
GTACCGATTTTTTCACCCATCTTGACCACGGTCTCGATGTTTTGAGCGGAGTTGTTCAGGATATCCCCGTCGATTCGGAGGGTATCTTTTTTCGCAAGAAGCACCACGGTGGAGCCGCCGAATTGGAAGTAGCCCTTCTCCTGTCCACGGGTGATGTCGCCTGCGCCGTGATGGTTGACGATCTTACCCACCATCAGCGCACCCACTTCCATCATAATAAGCTTGCCAAAGACATCGTTTTCCAGCACGCAATATGCACGGCTGTTTTCCTTATAAATGGGATAGACGTCGTTGGCGATGGGGTTTACGGTGTGCAGAACGCCTTGGATGAAGGTATTTTCCCCCTTTTGCCCCGTCACGGGATAGCAGTAGCGGTGGTAATCATCCACGGTGAGGCGGAAGATCAGGCAAAGACCGCCGTCGAATTCTTCTGCCAGCGCCTTATTCTGAAGCAGCGACTCGATACTGTAGCTTGTGTGCTTCAATGTGAACCTTGCGCCGTCCACGATGGGCAGTACGGTCAGTTTGCTGTCGCAGGGGCTGATGAAGTTTCTTTCTCCCCCATCAATGGGCCGCATGCCTTCACGGATCTTTCGGCAGAAAAATTCGTTGTAGGAGGAATACTCCACATCCTCAAACTGGGACATGTCGATGTTGTTGTTTTTGATGAATCGGGGGATCAAAAAGCAGGAGCACTTCTTTGACAAAAACCAACCTGCCAGCTTGGATAAAAACGGACGTGTCACGATTTTCAAGACACACCTGCCCCAAAGGGAGGTATACAGTTTTTGCAGGAAGCGATCCTGGCTGTTGGGCGTGTCCGTCAGCACTCCGTCACGGGTCATTTGTTTCATATGCTTCTTCGTTTTATTCTTCGGTCATCACACAGCAAAGATGGGCATAGTCCTCACGGTCATTGGAACCCGAACCATTGTTATCGCTGGCGTAGTAGGTGCAGATATCCTGATACGGGAAGGCGGGTGCGCCATAAGGGTTGGAAAAATAATTGATGGCAAAGGCATCAATACACACACCGATCAAAATGCCATCATCCACGATCAGGGCATTGAGATCCTTGTAATCTTCCAGTGCGTAGCCGAAGGCATGGGAATTCTCCTTCGTCACTTTGCCGTAGGCAGTGCGGCTTCTGTGTTCTTCCTCCACGATGCGGTAGCAGGCCATCTGCTGTTCAAGACTCTTGCCGCGAAGGGAATCCAAAAAGCCCTCGGGCCAATAAAGCTCTGCCCGCAGGGCGGCATCGCGGTCTTCTACTGCATATACACGGCTCCAGGCTTCGCTTGTCAGACGAATGTTGTCTTTGATATCTTCATACGAAACGATCTTGATGTCTTTCATAGTTCCTCCATTAAGGATCTTTTCCACGATCACAGTATAACATATTTGCATGGTTTTTAATATGGCGCAGCAAAAATCGGACGCAAGGTATGCGTCCGATGCGTTCGTTATGTATTTTCCTGCGTCCACGCTTCCACGGGATGTGTTTCGCCGTACTTTTTGAAGATTTTTCTTCTGAAAAGGAAGACGGTGTAGACCACCCAGAGTGTGAAGAAAACGGCAAATGCGATGATCGCACTGGTCAGGGATTTTGCCGCGAAGCCAAGGAACAAAAGCAGCGGCGCGATCATCACCATGGCAGGGAAGTTTGAAAGGATGTACAGGTTGGACGTGGGGGTGCGAAGACCGGGGTCGATCTCCTTCATCAGGATCATGCCGTTGGATGCGGTGCCTGTGAGGGTGCCGAAGCTCATCAGGAAAAACTCATGCTCAAAGCCATGGAAGCATTCCTTTGCCACTTTGCGGATGTAGATGTAGGTCGCCACCGTACCTGCAAGGCTGAGGACTACGATGGGCAG
>JAGBGW010000268.1 GCA_017935825.1 Clostridia bacterium | reverse complement strand
TGTTGCGGTTGTTTCGCATCAGGATGCGGTCACGGAGGCCACCTTTTTTGCACATGCCAAGCACAAAATCCTTCAATCCGATACAGAAGGGATCACCCTTGGGCACTGCGGCAAGGGAATAAGACATGCCGTCTTTGTTCACAAGCAGAAGATAATCCTTGTTGTCGGCAGGGATCAACAGTCCACCGCCAAAGGAAGGACCGATGGAAAGTCTGTGTTCGCCGGGAGAAACCTGAAGCGTGACAGAACCCTGCGTCTTCATGGAACCGATCTGCTGGTTGTTGTCGTAAATGTTCAGCGTTGCACCTTTGGATAGTAAATTCATCAAAGGATCCAGCTTGTGACCCACGCGCTCTGCCCAGTAGATAAACTCCAGACTTCTTGTCTGGCCATGATAGGGATCAACGGGCGGCTTGGGCGGTGTTGCAGGTTTTGGCGGAGTAACAGGCTTGGGCGGCGTGAAAGGCTTGGGCGGCGTGAAAGGCTTGGGCGGTGTGACGGGTTTGGGCGGTGTGACAGGCTTGGGCGGCGTGACAGGCTTGGGCGGCGTGAAAGGCTTGGGCGGTGTTGCAGGTTTTGGCGGAGTAACAGGCTTAGGCGGTGTTGCAGGTTTTGGCGGAGTAACAGGCTTAGGCGGTGTCACAGGCTTGGGCGGCGTTACGGGGGTTTGAGAAACAGAAGCACCGGTTGTGCCGTCGATCTCAAATTTTTTACCGCAGGAAGGACGAGGACAGGTTACTCGGATCCGACCCGGCACAATAGGCACCAGCATCTGCTGTCCGCAATACTGGCAAAAACGTTTTGCTTTGGGCGTTGCAGGCTTGGGGGGCTCCACAGGCTGCTGGGTTTGCTGATTGCTGTTGTAGAAAAACTGCTGCTTGCACGTGGGGCAGATAGCGCGGACCCGCTTGCCGATATTTGCAGCTACATAAAGCTGTGTACCGCAATGGGTGCAGGGGATTTTCAGTGTATCGGTGTTTGTGCCTGCAGTGGGTGTGCCGGTATCGGCGGGAAAAGTCTGCTTGCAATGGGGACAGACCAGATCCAATCTTCCCACATTGGAAGGTGCATGTACTTTTCTTCCGCATTTTGAACAAAATACTGTCAGTGTAGCCATATCAAATCCTCAGTTTAGACGTTGTAGCGGAAAAGCTTCAGAAGATAACGGACGTCGGGGTTATCCAATGTGAATTTCGCAATAAGCTGTTTTTGGATCTGCCGCAAAGCCTCTTTATCCTGCGAGTCATTTGCAGCCAAAATAGCGGATTTATATTTTTCGTATTCATATGCAGTCATTTTTTCCATAAAAATGAATACCTCCACGTATTTTTTCGCATGATTTTATGATTAGTTTAACATAATAAAGTGTGTTTTGCCACATCAAAATTTTATGCCCGGAAACGGAATACAGAAAGCATATAATCGAACAAAAGTTCGAATAAATCACTGTTCAAATTTTTTATACTATGGTACAATTACAGGGTAGCTAAAAACAGAAGGAGGTGCAGTTATGGATCAGTTTCGCATCATTTCCGATAAGACCCCTACAGGCGACCAGCCGCAGGCGATTGATACTTTGGTAAAAGGCATCGAAGCAGGGGAAAAGTACCAGATTTTGATGGGTGTCACCGGTTCGGGCAAGACATTCACCATGGCAAATGTCATCGAAAAAGTCAACCGTCCCACATTGATCCTTGCGCATAACAAGACCCTGGCTGCACAGCTTTGCAGCGAGCTTCGTGAAGTTTTCCCCGAAAATGCGGTGGAGTACTTCGTGTCCTATTACGACTATTATCAGCCCGAGGCGTACATCGTCTCTTCCGATACTTATATTGAGAAGGATTCCAGCATCAATGACGAGATCGACCGCCTGCGCCACAGTGCCACCGCTGCGCTGACCGAGCGGCGCGACGTCATCATCGTTGCATCGGTTTCCTGCATCTATTCTCTGGGCAGCCCTGATGAATACGAAGACCTGATTATTTCCCTTCGTCCCGGTATGATCAAAGACCGCGATGACCTGCTTCGCGAGCTGATTGACATCCAGTACGAGCGAAACGACATGGCACCCGAACGCGGCGACTTCCGTGCCCGCGGCGATGTTGTGGAGATTTTCCCCGTCAATAAATTCGACCGCGCCATCCGTGTGGAATTCTTCGGTGACGAGATCGATAAG
>JAGBGW010000267.1 GCA_017935825.1 Clostridia bacterium | reverse complement strand
GTTGCCGGTGCCGGAGGCTTCCAGACCTGCAGTGGAGATCTGCTCGCTGATATCTGCTGCAGGGATCAAAACCTCTGCCAAAGATACACGGTAGTTGGGAAGGAATACTACCTTCAGTTTGCCGCGGGTCTTGGGGTTGCGCTCGATCATGTCTGCCACTGCGTGGATCAGACGGATGATCTGCTTTGCCATGTAGTAGCCGCCTGCTGCCTTTGCTGCAAAGAAGAAGACACGGGGCGGAATGTCGGCGTTGGGATCATCGTTCAAACGGTTGTAAAGATCGATGACGTGCATCAGGTTCAACAGCTGACGCTTATACTCATGCAGACGCTTTGCCTGGCAGTCGAAGATCATGGTGGGGTCAACGTCCACACCCATGTTCTGCTTGCACCAGTTGGCAAGGCGGACCTTGTTTTCCATCTTCACATCTGCGAATTTTTCACGGAAAGCTGCATCGTCTGCGTAGGGTGCCAGGTCTTCCAGCTTCATAAGATCATGGCGCCATGCGGTGCCGATGGTCTCGTCAAGCAAAGTTGCAAGACCGGGGTTGGCCTTCATCAGCCAGCGACGGGGGGTAATACCGTTGGTGATGCCGATGAACTTATCCTCGTGCTGGACGAAGTTATGGAAAACGTCGTCGCGAAGGATCTGACCGTGGAGGGTGGATACACCGTTTACGCAGTGGCTCATGGCTACGGACAGGTTTGCCATGCGAACCTGATCGTAGGCGATGATCGCCATGTCGGAGATGCGCTGCATCTGACCGGGGAAGCAGCCGTTGAGCTCAGCGCAGTAGCGCTCGTTGATGGCATCGGTGATCTGCCAGATACGGGGCAGAAGTTCACGATACAGCTGTGCGGGCCACTTTTCCAGAGCCTCAGCCATGATGGTGTGGTTGGTGTAGCAGAATACTTCACGGGTTACGCGATATGCATCGTCAAAGGACATGCCTTCCTCGTCCATGAGGATTCGCATAAGCTCGGGGATCGCAAGTGCAGGATGGGTGTCGTTGATATGGATGACGACCTTTTCAGAAAGCTGGGTAAGGGGCTTGCCGGGATAGCGCTTTTTGAAGTCCTTGATGATGTACTGCACGGTTGCAGAGGTGAAGAAGTAGTGCTGCTTGAGGCGAAGGGTCTTGCCCTGCAGATGATCGTCTGCGGGATACAGGACCTTGGAGATGACCTCAGCCAGTTCCTTTTCTTCGCTTGCACGCAGGTAGTCACCGCTTGCAAATGCTGCCATGTCGATGGTCTTGGGTGCCTTTGCGCTCCAAAGACGAAGGGAAAGTGCGGTGTCGGTGTCATAACCCATCACGGGGATATCGTAGGGCATTGCGATGACGCGGGTAGCGCCTTCATAGCGCACGCGCAGCTTGCCCCCGGACCAGTCTTCCACAACGCGGCCGCCGAAGGTGACTTCCATGCTGTCGTCGGGGCAGGGGACTTCCCAGATGTTGCCGTCGTCCAGCCAAGAGTCGGGCAGCTCCACCTGCTGACCGCCCACGATGTGCTGCTTGAAAAGACCGTATTCATAACGGATGCCGCAGCCCATTGCAGGAAGGTCAAGGGTAGCAAGAGAGTCCATAAAGCATGCTGCAAGACGGCCAAGACCGCCGTTGCCAAGTGCTGCTTCAGGCTCTGCATCCTCGATCTCGGGCAGGGTGATGTTCAGGTCTGCCAGAGCAAGGCGGAATGCATCATCCTTGCAAAGGTTGATCAGGTTGGTCGAAAGGGAACGACCGATCAAAAACTCGATGGACAGGTAGTATACGCGCTTTTTCTGCTGCTTGACGCGGGCATAGCGCGTTGCAGTCCACTTGCCGACGATCTCGTCGCGGGCAACAAGGGCCACTGCTTTATAAAGATGATTTACGGTAGCATCCTCAATGGTACGGCCAAAGTGCTGACGAAGCTTGTCAGAGATAGCCAAAAGGATCTCCTGCTTGCGTACATCAATGCTTGCAGAGGTCGATTTTGTCTGTGCCATGTGTTCCTCCCAATGTAATAGACGAATGGGTTGCTGCTTTGCTTAAAATTTGCCATCTGCAAAAAACAGAACCATTTCAATATTTTATATGATTTTGCATACAATGTCAAAAAAATATAGGCGCGATATGGGAAAAATGTGCTCTTTTTTCGTTGAAAAATGCGCAGATGTGCTATAATTACATCAATTGATCGGATTCGTTTTCAAAATTCCAACAAATTTAAATCAAAAAAGGAGCGTATTATCATGAACGTTATCGCTGTTATCGGCTCTCCCCACAAGGACGGACCTTCTGCAAGATTGACCCTTGCCGCCGTGCAGGGCGCCCGTGATGCAGGTCATCACGTGGATGTGTACTACGTAGGCGACATGAACATCCGCGGCTGTCAGGGCTGTGAGTTCTGCAAGAACAATTCCAAAGACTGCATCCTCAACGACGATCTGAAGCCCTATTGGGAAAAACTGCACGCAGCAGATGCGCTGATCGTTTCCGCCCCCAACTACTGCGCCACCATCAACGGCCCCATGATCACGTATCTCAACCGCCACTATTGCCTCATCAACGCCGAGTGGAAACCCCGTATCCATGCAGGCATCAAGGTGCTTGGCATCTTCTCCCAGGGCGAGACCGACAAAGAAAAGTACATGGATGCCTATCGCTGGTACATGGCGGACTTTGAAAACCGCGACATGGTCCTGCAGGATATCATCGTCCATTCCCGCCGCGGCGATGGGGAAGTGACCCCCGAGCACGAACTTTACAAGCGTGCCTATGCCGTGGGCAACAGCTTTTGATTTTTGAAATCGAATCCGTACGTTTTGTGAACTCAATGTGGAATATAAGTGTATACAATTTGCTTTGCGCACAAAAAACATTGCACGCTTAAAAAACTTGGGGTATCATATATACGGACAAATTTTCCAAATACACTAGGAGGAAACTAACTCATGCGTTACAAAAAGTTTGGTAACACCGACATGAACGTCTCTGCAATGGCAGTCGGCACCTGGGCAATCGGCGGCGACCGTTGGGGCGCAGACGTCAACGATAAGGACTCCATCGATGCTATCCGCGCAATGCTGGATAACGGCGTAAACTTCATCGATACCGCTCCCATCTACGGCTGCGGTCACTCCGAGCAGGTTGTCGGTCAGGCTATCAAGGGCTACGACCGCTCCAAGCTCTTCATCTCCACCAAGTTCGGTCTTACCTGGCCCGAAGGCCCCGGCGGCCCCGTTGTCAAGAACTGCTCTTATGCAAACTGCATGCGCGAAGTTGACGAGTCTCTTCGTCTTCTTGGCACCGACTACATCGACGTATATATCGTCCACTGGCCGGACATCCACACCAAGGCTCCCGCTGAGGAGACCATGCGCGCTCTGCAGGAGCTGAAGGCTTCCGGCAAGATCCGCTACATCGGCGTTTCCAACTACTCCATCGAGCAGATCGAAGAGATCGAGCAGTTTGGCAAGGTCGATGCACAGCAGCCCCCGTACTCCATGGTCAACCGTTCTATGGAAGACCTGATGCAGTGGGGCCACGATCATGGCATCGCAAACATGACCTACGGTTCTCTTGGTTCCGGTATCCTCACCGGCTCCATCCGCGAACTGCCCAAGTTTGAAGAAAACGACCTTCGTGTCACCTTCTACGACTACTACAAAGAGCCCAAGTTCTCCCGCGTTATGGAGCTGCTTAAGACTCTGGACCAGATCGCAGAAGCACACAACTGCCCCGTTGCACAGGTTGCAGTTAACTGGTCTACCCAGAACCCCCTGGCAGATATCTGCCTGATGGGCGTTCGCAATGCTCGCGAAGCAGTTGAAAACTGCGCAGCATTTGACTGGTCTCTTTCCGACGAGGAAATGGCTATCATCAACAAGGCCATCGACGAGACCGTCGGCAAGTAAGGTTCATGCTCATAAAAAAGAGCCGTTTTACGGCTCTTTTTTTATAACATTGAGGTCAATTATGGAAAATCAGGTATTTGTGCGCTTGGCAAAGCAGGAAGACCTGCCCCGTATCGAGCAGGTGATCGCCCAGGCGCGTGCCAGAATCGCTTGTCTTGGCATCGACCAGTGGCAGGACGGCTCTCCCTCCATGGAAACCGTGGGAAATGATCTGAAAGTCGGTCAGGGCTATGTGCTGGTATCGGGTGAGACCGTCTGCGGTTACTTTGCTCTTTTGACACAGGAAGAACCTGCCTACGACCAGATCAAAGATGCATGGCTGGGCGAAAAGGAAAAAAGCGCCACCATCCACCGCGTTGCAGTCTGCGACGATGTGCAGGGCAAGGGCATGGGTCGTGCCATGATGCTGGAAGCAGAGCGCATTGCAAAAGAACTTGGCATGTCTTTCATCCGCATCGACACCCACGAAGGCAACCGTGTCATGCGTGCTTTCCTGGGAAAACTTGGCTACGTCTATCGCGGCGAAGTGTTCTATGCCGATATCAAATCCCCCACCAAAACACGTCTGTGTTTTGAAAAAACGCTGTAAATAAAAAAGGCTCCCTCCTCGAGGGAGCTGTCAGCGAAGCTGACTGAGGGAGTATAAAAGGAGACACAATTTTGTGTCTCCTTTTTCTTATTTTTTACTTTACTTTTCAAACCGAATCGCAGCTTCAATATTCGCCTTCTGTGCTACCGTGCTTTTGAAATAGAATGTATCACCGCATTGTGCGCGGAAAACTTCAATTTCGCTTCCCATGGGTGCTTCATTGCGGAAGTGGATCTGCAGTGCTGCAGGTCTTTTCTTTTCCATTTCGGGGATCAGATCGCAGATCATGTCGATGTAGTGGGTGTTGTTCATGTGACCGTAGGTGTCCACGTCGCTGTAGGCTACGCGATGGGTGCCTGCGGCTTCATATTCTCCTTCGTAAGGAGCAATTTTTGTGTCGATGTCGAACTTGTCGCCAAAGGTGTAGTGGGAAAAATCCACCTTGTCGCTTCGAAGCAGACGGTGGGTGTTGATGTCGATCAGCGCCCAGGTGCTCACACCCTCTGCCACCACGGTATCGCCCACCTTTGCGCGGTAGCAGCGGTCCATCTGAAAGCCGCGGCTTTTGCAGGGCCATGTGGTGACACAAAGCATCTGTCCCACGTGCACAGGTTCATAAAAACACAACGAAAGCTTGCTTAAAACCATCGCCATGCCTTGTTCCTGTACCTCTTGGATGGTGCAGCCCTCCGCATGCATCTGGTAGTCGGTGGTCACATGCATCATGCGTAAAATTTCCGCAGGGGGCATGATGCGGTTTTGATCGGTGTTGTGGATATGAATTTCAAATTCTTTGGTATACGCCATGAATGATTCCTCGAAAAACAGAATAACAGTCAAATTATAAGCAGTGATAACCATGCCTGTCAAATTAATATGAGATAACCGTCGGACTTAAGCTTTTGCGGTCTGTTCTTTTATATATGGAAATGTTAAAATAAAAGCAATGAAAAAGATTTACGCGCGGAGGTACACATCCATGGTATACGACTACGCTTATTTTCAAAAAAGTGCGGACTATGTAAAGTCCAAAATCGACTTTACCCCCGAGATCGCCATTATCTTAGGCTCTGCACTGGGTCCCTTTGCAGACCAGATCGAAAATCCCATCGTGATTCCCTATGAGGAAATCCCCAACTTCCTTGTCTCCACCGTGGCAAGCCACGCAGGAAAGCTGATCCTTGGCACCGTGGCAGGCAAAAAGGTGGTCTGCATGTCGGGGCGTTTCCATTCTTATGAAGGGTATGATTTTGAACAGCTCACCGCGCCCATCCGCCTGTTCAAACTCCTGGGTGTGCGTGCCTGTATCGTCACCAACGCGGCAGGTGCGGTCAATACCGAGTACAACGTGGGCGATATCATGGTCATAAAAGACCACATTAAATTGGCAGGCTTCAGCCCCCTTCGCGGCAAAAACGTGGAGGAGTTCGGCGACCGCTTCTTCGATGTGACCCGTATGTATACCCCCGAGCTTCGGGCGATCGCACACGATTGCGCCGCCAATACCGACCTTACCATCCGCGAGGGTGTGTACTTCTTCATGGGCGGTCCCCAGTTTGAGACCCCTGCCGAGATTCGTGC
>JAGBGW010000266.1 GCA_017935825.1 Clostridia bacterium | reverse complement strand
CATGGCGCAAAATCCCGTTACTTTCAAAAAACTGGCAGAACAAGGGGTGCAAATTGCATTATGATCCTGCAGCCTGACCGCATCCAAGTCATTGAAAACATTGCCCGTGCAGCAGAAGAAGAAAACTTCTACGCAAAGGTGGAAATGAACGACCCCGTCCTTTCCCCCGAACAGTGCCGCAACATTGCCATGGGCTATTTTAAGGCGCTGCACCAATGTTCCTACCGCATCAAAAATTTATTGGCACGCATCGTCGCCAATATCGGTTGTTTTCTGTTTCATCATGACCTTGAAATCGTGGATGAAGCGCAGGTTGGCCATATCCCCTGCGGCGCCATGCTCACCAGCAATCACTTTGGTCCTTTGGAAAATCTGATCATTCGCCGCTATGTGCGGAAGGTACAAAAAAGAAGACGTCTTTATGTCATCAGCCAGATCACCAATTTTGCCATGGCGGGTCCCATCGGCTTTTTGATGAACTATGCCGACACCATCCCCCTTTGGGAAAATGTGCACTATTTAAACCGCGAATTTCCCGCGCGATTGGAAAGCCTGTTTGATCAAAAGCAAATGGTGCTGATCTATCCTGAGCAGGAGATGTGGTTCAATTACAAAAAGCCCCGTCCGCCCAAGCGCGGTGCGTATCTTTTTGCAGCAAAGGCAAACGTGCCCGTGATCTGCTGTTTTGTGGAAATGATCCCGCAGGAAAAAAACGATACGGCACAGTTTAAACGCATCCGCTATGTGCTACATATCTTGGATGTGCTGTACCCCGATGCCAACAAAACAGCCAAACAAAACAGCGTAGACATGGCACGCTGGGACTATGCGCTGAAAAAAGCAGCTTACGAAAAAGCCTACGGCAAGGCGCTGGACTACCATTTTTGCGCCGATGACATCGCAGGGTATATCGCATGAAACGTGTACGCTATTACAAAACCCTCAGTGACGATCTTTATCCCCAAAATGAAGATTTTCATTTAAAAAAGGACTATGTCTGGATCAGGACCGAACCATGGCATCGGATGGTCGCAGCGCTGGTATACGGCATCGCCGCCGTGTGTTCGTCCATCTACTGCTTTCTTTTTCTTCATGCAAGATTTCACGGTGCAAAGCGCCTTCGCAAAGAGAAAAACGGCTTTTTTCTCTACAGCAATCACACCCAGTCGGTGGGCGATGTGTTCTTGCCTGCGCTTGCCTGTTTTCCCAAGCGAATTTATACCGTGGTAAGTCCGCAAAATTACGCGCTGCCTCTGATTGGCAAACTACTGCCCGCGCTCGGCGCACTGCCGCTGGGAGAAAATCTTTCCCAAATGCGAAGTTTCAATACCGCCGTATCTGCCCGCATCGCGCAAAAACACCCCATTGCCATTTTCCCCGAGGCACATGTGTGGGATTATTGTACCTTCATCCGTCCGTTTCAAAGCGCGGCATTCAAATACCCTGTAACAGAACAGGTCCCTGCCTACTGCATGACGGTGACGTATCAAAAACATCCCCTCTTGTTTCGTCCCGTCATGCACATTTATGTGGACGGTCCCTTCTTTGCACACTGCGAAGGTGCGGTCAGCCTGCGCGCAAACGATCTGTGCGATCAGATCACAGTCTGCATGAAGGAACGTGCAGCGCGAAGCAATACAGCGTTTATCCATTACGCAAAACAGGAACATCCATAACAAAAAGGACGGTTGTATAACAACCGTCCTTTTTAATTTCAGTTTACAGTTTTCCTGCCAGTACAAGGAAGCAGATCACTGCGGTAAGCAGCACAAACAGGCAGATGGAAACGTAGGTGATCTTGTCCGTCCTGTCCATGCCTGCCGAGCCTTGGTGGGGCTCCACAAGGCGCATGCGGGTCAGTGTGCCCACCACGGGCTTATAGATCAGCATGGTGATTGCCGCGTTCAAAACGCCTTTCAAAAGGTTAAAGGGCAGGAATGCAGGCAGGATCAGTGCTGCCACATCAGCGCGCGCCACATTCATGTAAAGCGGGGTGATCAGGTAATTCCAAAGCAGCATCACGCACACCATGGCAAGCGTGCCCACGACAAGACCTGTTACAGCACCGCGCAGGTTGTGATGGCGTTTGTAGATCACCGCCGCCGTGCAGGCGAAGCTTGCGGTGGACAGGATATTCATGAAAAGACCGATGATACCCGTATCGCTCAACGTCAGCATTTCGATCAGCGATACCACCGTCGACACCGCCAAAGCACTCGGCGCACCAAAGAGGAAGCCTGCGATGGTGATGATGATATCCTTGGGGTCGTACTTCAAAAACAGCACGATGGGAATACGTCCAAGTGCCATGACCACATAGGCGATGGCGCAGAACATGGATAAAATGACCAGCTGTTTCGTTCTTGCGGTGGACTTATTCATTGCAAAAACCTCCGAAAGTAAAGATAAAACGCCTGAAACTTATGCTTCAGGCGTATAAAAGCGGGTCGATTGCGACACGTTTCCTACATCTTCTTTCATCCAGACTATCACTGTTGGCTTTGGAATTTCACCAAATCATGCGTATGCACGCGCGCGGGCTGTACCGCCAATCGGGAATTGCACCCTGCCCTGAAGACATTGTAAGTATTTCAGTTGTTGATTTCATCCTACAGCATATGTGCATCATGTGCAAGGATTTTTTGAAAAAAGATCATTCAAAGGGATATACAAAACCGTACTCGGCGCGGCAGGCATCCAGCAGCTGCATCAGCTGTACGGTTTCAGAAAGAGACATGATGTCGCTTTCAAGTTTGCCCTCGCGCAGGCATTCCATTACTTCCAGCGCCTCATACTCGTAGCCGTTCTGGATGAAAGGCTCGGATTCGATGCGCTTTGTTTCGCCGCTTTCATAATCCGTCCAGTCGTAGTATTCTGCACGGAAGAAGTTGGGCACGCGAATCTGCCCTTTGGTGCCGAGGAACAGAGCCTCTCTTCTGCCTTCGGTCTGCAGCGCGGCGCTCTGCATGGAGATGGAGCCGTTTTTAAACTTCACCAGCATGGCGCACTGGTCGTCCACACCGCCCTTGCCGATGGTGGCGACGGCATGGATGTCCTCCACATCGCGGCCCATGAAGTAGGTGGTGTAGCTCATGGTGTAGATGCCAAGGTCCAGCATGGTGCCGCCTGCAAGGTGGGGATTGTAGATGCGGTGGTCGTCGGGCCAGTCCTCGATTTTATCGAAGTCGGTCTGCATCAAGCGGATATCACCGATGATTTTGTCTTCGCAGATGGCCTTTTTCAGCGCGCGGTTCAGCGGCTGGAAACGGGGCCAGAAGGCCTCCATCACAAAGACGCCCTTTTCCTTTGCAAGGTCGGCGATCTCCTTGGCCTGTGCTGCGTTGACGGTAAATGCCTTCTCGCACAAAATGGACTTGCCGTGCTGGATGCAAAGCAGTGCATTTTCGTGGTGGAAACGGTGGGGTGTTGCCACGTAGATCACGTCCACATCGGGATCGGACACCAGTTTTTCATAGGAATCATAGGCTTTCACTGCGCCGTAGCGCGCGGCAAATGCATCTGCCGTGTCCTGCGCACGACTTCCGATGGCATAGATCACCGCGCCCTGCTCTTTGATCGCAGAAAGCGCCGTGCAGAATCGCTCTGCGATCCAGCCCGTACCCATAATACCCCAGCGGATCTGTTTCATAGAAATATCCTCCTTGTATTTGATTGTGCCGAAAAACTTGTTGGAACAAGTATAACAGAAAGACAGATGTCTGCCAATCATCCGTAGGGGCGGATTCCATATCCGCCCGCAAAAAAACGCTCAGCGAAAGCTGAGCGTTTGATTTGTTTTAAGGAAGCTGTTTTAAGTGCAGTTTTGCAAGGATTTTGTTCACAGGGCGCTTGATGAGGCCTCTCTCATAATCATTCATAGAAAGGAACCATACGCTTACGCAGTAAATGACGGTGTAGATGCCGCCAAAGAGGATCATCCGCAGCCAGCCCGAGGTGTCGCAGAACATCATGATCAGCGCGCCTGCGATGGCAGGAATGATCAAACCCTTGCACATGGAGATGATCTGTCGCCAGAAATAGGGGATATCCAGCTTCGCCTTTTTGTAGTAGTAGATGTTCATCACAACGCCCGTGCCCAATGTGATGATCAGGAACGTGGCAAGTGCGATGCCAAGGGGACCGAACGCCTTGGAAAGGGGGATGGAGATGCCGATATTTACCACACAAAGACCAAGGTAGAACAGCGAGCGGAATTTATGCAGGTTCTTTGCCTGCAGGATGGTGATGCCAAGGTACTGGGTACCGTGGACGATGTTGGCGACAAACAGCAGCACCGCGCAAAGGTAGGCGTCGGAATGGTAGTATTCCTCACCTGCCCACTTGCCGATGAAGTCACGGCCAAGGATGATGAACCCGGTGGAGATCAGTGCCATGATCAAAAACTGGATTCTGCCAACGCGGGTGAAAAGCTCGGTAAACTCGCGGTTGCTGGCGCCGCGGGATGCCATGCGGTAGACCTTGGGGGCAAATACGTCTGACACCGTGGTGGACATGGAAATGTAATACTGGTTCAGCTGCTCGCCGACGGAGTAGATAGCAACTGCCACCGCGCCCACGGTGCTTGCAAGGACGATTCTTCCCAAAGACCAGTTGATCTGGGTGACCATGGTGCCGATGAAGATGTAGGAGGTAAATACCAGGATCTCTTTCAAAAGTCCTTTTTCCACGCGGCGGAAGGAAATGCCCATGTGCAGCTTTTTCACACAGTAGATCAGCTCACAGGTACCGATGACCACGGTGATGATGGTGGTCGCAACCACGATGCCCACCGAGTCATAGCCCATCAAAAGAAGGGGGATCGCCACAAGCGGGCTTGCCACCTGTTTCAAAATCGTCATCAGACGTGCGAAGATGTAGCGCTCGTTGACGGTGATGTTGGAAGAAAACAGCGTGATGGGGAACATCAGTGCCGTATTGACGATGAGGATGCGCATCAGAATGCGGGTCTTTTCAAGCTCCGCTGCGGTCAGCTTTGCACCAAGGAAAATATGTGCATAGCGTACCAGCACCGCACCTGCCAAAACCGACAGACAGGAAATGACAAGGTAGAACTTCATGTAAAGACCGTTCAAGCGCTTGATGCCGTCACGGTCATTTGCGGTCTGGTATCGGGCATAAAACCGTGCAAATGCACTGTTTAAGCCAAACTGCATCAAGGACAGATACGAAATAAATGCAAGTGCGGTATTATAAACACCGTATTCGCTCTGCCCCAAAAGGCGCAGCATCAGCGGCGTATAAAGAAGCGAGATCACCGTGGCAAGACCTGCCGATAGATACGATAGGATCACGCCCATTTTTCTTTGATTCATGGAGTTTTTCCTCTCAAAAGAATTGCGTTACGCTACCTTTAAATATAGCATGAGTTGCGCCACATCGTCAATTTGATTGACATTTATTCATAAGAAAATAATACGGAAAAAGCCCCTGATCGCACCTTGCGGGAATGAAAAATCAAGGTATAATAGGAACATCGGTTTTATATCGACAAATTCGATCGGCACGATCAATATAATTGATAAACGTGGAGGTATCCCATGGATCTTCGCAATTTGAATACGTTCATTCAGGTGGCAGAGCTGGGCAGTTTCACCCGTGCGGCGCAGAAGCTGGGCTATGCACAGCCCACCATTTCCTTCCAGATCCGCCAATTGGAAAAGGAGCTGGATATGCGCCTGTTTGACCGCATCGGTCACACCGTCCGCCTGACCCAGGAAGGACACGGCGCCCTTGCCTACGCCCAGCAGATCTGCTCCATGGCGCAGGCCATGATGGCAGGCGACAGCGTGGACAGCCAGCTTCGGGGTGAACTTCGCATCGCCATGGCGGACTCCCTTTCCGCGCCGCTTTTGTCGGGGGCATTTGCACAGTTTCGCCGCCGCTATCCCTTCATTTCGGTGCACGTGACCACCGCAGGTACGGACGAAATGTTCCGCCTGCTGGACCACAACGAGGTGGACATGGTCTGCACGCTGGATCATCATTTCTACAATACATCCTATGTTATCGCCAACGAGGAGAAAATCGATGTACACTTTGTGGCAGCTGCCGATCATCTGCTGGCAAAAAAGCACGATCTTCAGGTTCACGACCTGCTTCGCCAGCCCTTCCTGCTGACGGAAAAGGGCATGAGTTACCGCCGCATGCTGGACGAAGACCTGGCACGGGATAACCTTGAGATCAACCCCATTATGGAAGTTGGCCGTGCCGACCTGATCTGCGACATGGTGGCAGACGGCATGGGACTTTCCTTCCTGCCCGACTACGTCACGCAGGATGCTGTGCAGCAGGGGCGCGTGGTGCGCCTTGATGTAAGCGGCGTTCGCGTGGAGCTTTGGAAACAGCTGCTCTACCATCGCGACAAGTGGGTGTCCCTGCAAATGGAAGCCATGATCGAGGAGATGTCCAAGGTTCTGCTTGACAGATCAGAAAAGTAGGGGCGGCAATCTGCCGCCCGCATATCTAACGCAACATTTACGTTTTGACGAAATCGGTTGTGGTATGATACTATTATACAAAGGTGGTTGGTGAACGCCGATTACTTTTTGAAATGAAAACGCGGAGGGATTTCCTTGAACGATATCAAGTCTGCCATTGCAAAGAACATCACTGAACTTCGGCAGGCAAAGAACATGACCCAGTTGGAACTGGCAGAGCATTTGAACTACTCCGACAAGGCGGTTTCCAAGTGGGAGCGGGCAGAATCCATGCCCGACGTGACGGTTTTGGCACAGATCGCGGAGTTGTTCGGTGTAACGCTGGATTATCTGATCCACGAGGAACACACGCAGGATGCTCTGCCTGCCGCAGAAAAAAAGCCTGCGCCGCCGCGCTACAATCGCCCCGTCATCATGGGTCTTTCCATCATGCTTGTGTGTCTGCTGGGGCTTTTTGCCTACGTCATGGTGCGGATACTTGCCCAAAACTGGGGTTATGCATGGCTGTGTTTTGTGTACACCCTTCCCGTCGCGCTGATCGTATGGCTGGTATTCAACAGCATTTGGTTTGTCAAACGCCGCAACTACCTGATCGTATCGCTTTTAATGTGGGCCTGCCTTGCCTGCATTCAAATGTCCTTCCTGCCTGCAGGCATCAACATCTGCCTGATTTATCTTTTGGGACTTTTGGGACAGATCATCATTGTGATGTGGTCGCGGATCAAAAAACAACCGGAATAACAAAAAACGGATGCTTGCAAAAGCATCCGTTTTTATTATGCTAAATGATCTTACAGTTTCACGTTGATGGGTGCGCCCTTCAAGAATGCATCCACGTTGGCGATAACGATGCCGAGGCGATCAAGCAGAGATTCCTCGGAGAAGAAGCCCACATGGGGAGTGAGGTATGCGTTCCTGGCATTGAGCAGCGGATGCTCTGCAGGGATCGGGGGTTCCATCTCGTAGACGTCGATGCCTGCGGCGTGAATGCGACCTTCATTGAGCGCCTCAGCAAGTGCTTCGGAATCCACAACAGCACCGCGTGCGCAGTTGACGAGGATCGCCGTTTCCTTCATCTTTGTGATCAGTTCACGGCTGACCAATCCCTTGGTTTCTGCATTGAGGGGCGTGTGCAGGGAAACGATGTCGGATTCGGCAAACAGCGTTTCCAGATCCACATATTCTGCACCCAAGTCAAGCGCTGCCTGACGCTGGGACTTGCTGTAGGCCAAAATCTTGCAGCCGAATGCCTTTGCAAGTTCCATCACGCGGCAGCCGATGGCGCCGGTGCCCACGATGCCCACGGTCTTACCCTGCAGGGTGTTATGCTTGTAGCCAGCCAGCACGCCGCCTTCACGAACCACCTTGTCATAGGGCACAAGGTTGCGCAGGCAGGAAAGCATCATGCCGATGGCGACCTCTGCGGTAGCCTCGGTGGCATAACCCTGTGCGTTGCACACGCGCACGTCCTTTGCGCGGCAGGCATCAAGGTCCACATGGTCGATGCCGGTGAAGGCAACGCAGACCATTTTAAGATTTTCAGCCGCGTTGATGACGGCGGCGGTCAGGGGGCTGTTGGCGATGACAAAAATATCCGCATCCTTGGCGCGGGCGATCTTTTCTTCTTCGGTAAGCTTGGCAGTACAAAGCGTGACGGCGTGACCTGCGTCTTTGAAGGGCGCAAAGGCGGCTTCCAGTGCCTCAGGCTTTACGCCAAGGGGTTCCAGCATGACGATATTCATAACGTATTTCCTCCGAATGCTATTTGTTTTATGGTAATATGTTCCGCCGCGCCTGTCAATCTCGCAATGCTTTGAGCATGGCGATCTCGCGGGCGTAGCCGTCGTTATCCTCCTGCGGTGTTTCAAGATAGAAAGGTTTATCCATCAAGGCAGGATGATTTAAGATTCGCTGCACAGCCTCCACGGGAATGCTGCCCTCGCCAATGCAGGCGTGGCGGTCCTTATGGCTGGCGAAAGGATTTTTGGAGTCGTTGAGATGCATGGCGCAGAGTCTGTCCAGACCCAGAATGCGGTCGAACTGTTCCAGCACGCCCTCCAGATCGCCCACGATATCATAGCCTGCATCGTAGACGTGGCAGGTATCAAGGCAAACACCCAAAGACTCTTTCCGCTCCACGCGGTCGATGATGGCGGCGAGACTTTCAAAGGAACGTCCCACTTCAGAACCCTTGCCTGCCATGGTCTCCAGCAAAATACGGGTGCCTGCCGCATGTTCCATGGCGATATTCAGACTTTCCGCAATCAACTCGATGCCCTTTTCCTCTCCCTGTCCCACATGGCTGCCGGGGTGGAAATTGTACATCGCACCCTCAAAATGGGACAGCCGATCCAGATCGTCGCACATGGTATTGCGGGCAAATTCCAAAATGCCTGCATCCTTGGCGGCGCAGTTCAAGGTATAAGGTGCATGGGCAAGCATGGGGAAAAGTCCGTTTTCTTTTGCAAAGACTTGATAGGCTTCCACGTCTGCCATGTCCAGGTCTTTCGCTTTGCCGCCGCGGGGATTTCGGGTAAAAAACTGGAAGGTATTGGCGCCGATGCGGACAGCTTCTTTGCCCATGGCAAGAAAGCCCTTGCTGCTTGATAAATGACAACCGATCTTAAACTCGCTCACAGTTCCACCTCCACGAAGGCTCCGTCTTTCCACGTCATGACGGTCTTATAGCCGCAGTGCTTTGCATGCTGTGCCGCAAGGTCAAAGTGCAGCGGCACCCAATCTTTATGGTGGGCATCGGCGCTCAAAATGATCTTTGCGCCACGCTCGTTCAGCACACGAAGAAAGCTTTCATCGGGGTAGGGGCTTTTGCGGTAACCACGGGTGATGGCGCCTGTGTTGATCTCGAAGATCGCACCTGTGGGGATCAGCCGATCCAGTGCACGGTTTGCTGCCGCCTGCACACGGGGATGGTTCACATCAAAGCGGATGCCGTTTTCATTGAACTTGGTGATCAGGTCGAAGTGCCCGATGATGTGGCAACCCGTTTCCGCATGGACACGGGCAACGGTGGCAAAGTATTCCTCCACCATGGCATAGACGTCGCCGCCGAAGTGATTCTGCACATGGGAATCAAACAGCTCAGGCATGCGGTCGATGCAAAGGAACTTGCCGTCTTTTTTCACAAAGTGGACGGAACCGATGATGTAATCATAGTCCCGATCGATGGGACGACCGAAGATATCCTGCTCGATGCCCACGGCAACGTCCATTTTACCTTTGTACTGTGCCTGCAAATCACGCATGATGGATTCATAAAGACCCATGTCGCGGACTTTTAATCCGTCCTCGGGTGCATGGTCCATGGTGGCGTGCTCGGAGATACCGAAGCAGGCAAAGCCTGCCCGATATGCCGCTTCCACCATTTCATCGGGGGAATGCTTGCCGTCGGCAAAATTGGTGTGGTTATGTAAACTTGCGTAAGGGATCATGCGATTCTCCTTGTTTCTTCATGCTGATGCATTGATTGTGGCACAAGTTTGTTGTTTGTGCAAGAGGTGTATACTCCCTCAGTCACCTGCGATGACAGCTGAAGGTGAATTGCTGCATCGCAGCAAGAGAGACCACTCTGGAGTGCCCTCCAAGAGGGAACCTTTTATGCTTTTCCATACAAAAAAGAAGGCAGGTAAACTGCCTTCTTTTTCTCTTGCGATATCAGAACTTGATCTCGTCGGGATGCAGGCCGGAGCCGCCGACGTAGGGCATTGCGCAAATCGTTGCCATATCATCCTCTGCGATCTCAAAGTCGAAGATCTGTGCATTCTCAGCAATACGGGAGGGGGTGATGGACTTGGAAAGCGGTACAACGCCGTTTTGCAGGACCCAGCGCAGGATCAGCTGTGCAGGGGACTTGCCGTACTTTTCTGCCATGGTGGTGATGGTCTCATGACCGATCAGGTTGCCCTGACCCAGGGGGCTCCATGCCTGTACAAGAATGTCGTTCGCCTTGCAGTAGGAAACAAGCTCTTCCTGCATCTGACCGGGGTGGAACTCGATCTGGTTGACCATGGGGCGAACTTCGGTTTCCATCAGTGCACGCAGATGGTGCTCATGGAAATTGGAAACGCCGATGGAACGGATGCGGCCTGCCTTGTAAAGCTCGGTCATTGCGCGCCAGGTGCCAAGGTTCAGCTCTTCCCAATTGTCAAAACGGGAGGAAGATGCGGGCCAGTGGATCAGATAAAGGTCAAGGTACTCAAGGCCCAGATCGCTCATGGTCTTGTCAAATGCACGAAGGGTGGTGTCATAACCGCGCTCGTCGTTCCAAAGCTTGCTGGTGATGAAGATATCCTCGCGTGCCACGCCGCTTTCTTTGATGCCGCGGCCAACGCACTCTTCGTTGTTGTAGGCAGCAGCGCCGTCGATGTGACGGTAGCCAACGCGCAGCGCTTCTTTTACGCTGTCCACTGCCACCTGACCGTCGGGGGTCTGCCAGGTGCCGTAACCAAGGCAGGGCATTTTGTAGCCATTGCTCAGAGTAAAGGTATCGGTGATGGATTTCATATCTCTACCTCCATTTGAATTTGGATTGGTTCTTCACCACTATTTTATCCTGCAATGGTTGTTTCGTCCAGTGGGAAACTGTTGTATAATAGGAAAAACAATGCGATTTTAATACGGGAGGTTATTCTATGGAATATACATATTTCCCCAAAACCAATCTGGAAGTATCCCGCCTTTGTTTGGGCACGATGATGTTTGGCGGACAGACGGAGGAAAAAGACGCCGTCCGCATCATGGATGAAGCGCTGGACCTGGGTGTGAATTTTTTTGATACCGCCAACGTCTATAACGGCGGTGTGACAGAAGAAGTGGTTGGCCGCTGGCTGAAAAATCATCGGGATCAGGTGATCCTTGCCTCCAAAGTGGGCATCGATATGGGTGAAGGGCTTTACGATACAGGTCTTTCCCGCGGCACCATTTTAAAGCAGGTGGATGCAAGCCTTTCCCGTTTGCAGACGGACTACATCGATATCTACTACATGCACAAGCCCGACTACCACACGGATTTCTTTGAGACCATGCAGACTCTGGACACGCTGGTCAAGCAGGGCAAAATCCGCTACATCGGCGTGTCCAACCATGCCGCATGGCAGATGGCGGATATCCTGCATGTGTGCGAAAAATACGGCTTTAACGCGCCCGGGGTCACGCAGAATGTTTTGAACCCCGTCACCCGTGGTATCGAAGCGGAGCTTATCCCCTTCCTGCATGCCCACCCCATGGCGCTTTGCATCTACAATCCGCTTGCGGCAGGACTTCTGACGGGCAAGTACACAAACGGCAATATGCCCGAGCACACCCGTTTTTCCATGAATCCCCGTTATAAAGCGCGCTATTATTCCGAAGATAACCTTCGTGCGGCAGATGAACTTGAAAAAATCGCCAAAGAATGCGGACTTTCCCTTTTGCAGCTTGCCCTTTGCTGGAGCAACCGCTATGCGGACGTTACCTCCGTCATCTGCGGCGTGAGCCGTCCCGAGCAATTGCGCGGCAATGTGGAAGCGATGCAATTGCCTGCACTGCCTGCGGATATTCTTGAAAAATGCGATGCCATCTACAAGCGTCTGCCCGTGGACCGCTTTGCTTACAACCGATGAAAAAGCTGTTTGAAAGCGAAGTGTTTCGCTATCTTTTGATCGGCGGCAGCAATACTGCCATCTGCTGGGTGCTGTCCTTCCTGCTTCCCTACGCAGGCATCGGCTACTGGTCCATCAGTGCGGTGACCATGGTATTCGGCGCGGTTTACACCTACCTTCTGAACCGCCGCTTTACCTTCAAACGGGAGGACCTTGCGCACAAAAAGGCGGTACCGAAGTTTATTTTGAACATCTCGGTATGCTATGTACTTTCCTACGTGCTGCTTAAACCACGGCTTGATCAAATCACCCCTCCCTCGTTTGTATCGGGCGAAACATGGACAAGCCTGATGCTGATCTTCTCCAACGTTATCTACATCATCCTCAATTTTGTGGGGCAAAAGTTTTTCGCGTTTGGAGAGAAGAAATCGTAAGAAATGCAAAAAGCAGAGCATAAGCTCTGCTTTTTGTATTTTCCACAAAATTTCCTTGCCATGGGATGGGCATATTGTGTACAATAGCTATAACGATTTGTACGTCAAAAATATATACGGATGGGATTTTTTTGCCATGAAAGAATTTATCAATACGACACTTTCCATCGATACATTGCAGCTGCCTGTGCAGTTTTCCAAAGACAGCGTAGAAAACATTTTTATTCCCCTTCTGCATCGACTTACTGCCCTGCAAAAGCAAAAGGGGCGCCGCATTGTTGTGTTTTTGGGCGCACCCATCGGCTCGGGTAAGTCTGTCACGTTTGCATATCTTGAAAAGCTGTCCCGTGAGCTGGAGGGGGTTGAACCCATTCAGGCACTGGGTCTGGACGGCTTCCATTTTTCCAACGAATATCTGCTTTCCCACGACATGGAAGTGGACGGGAAGATGCAGAAGATGCGCACCGTCAAAGGCTGGGTGGAGACCTTCGATGTGGAAAAACTCCATTCCAAGCTCACCGCCATCCGCGCAGGGGAAAATGTGCTGTGCCCCATCTACGACAGAACCCTTCACGATCCCGTGGACGACCAAATCCACATCAACGCCAACATCGTCATGGTGGAGGGGCTTTGGATGCTCTATGGCAAAAATCGTTGGGCGGATGTGCAGGCGCTTGCCGACTACCGCATTGCAATGATGAGCAAGGTGGAAAATCTGCGTCACCGCGCCGTGGCACGAAAGATCCGCAATGGCATGACCCCCGAGGCAGCACTGGAGTTCTTCAACCGAAGCGACCTTGCCGCCACCGCACGCATCATCACCAATATGGGTCCTGCTGACCTGTATCTGGAATCCTTCCCCGACAACGATATCATCGATCTAGGCGGAAAACCCGAAGATATGCGTCCGTATTATGTGGATGAGGAATGAAGAATGAATTGCCCTTACGGGCATGAATTGACACGTTGTGTCATGATTTCTCGCTTCGCTCCATGAATTGACGCTGTCGCGTCGTAATGTTTTGGCGGGGCTTCGCCCCAGGGTGGCTTGCCATGAAGGATAATCTTTTGATCACTCTATCCAAGCGATTTGCGATTGATATTGTGAATTTATGTACATTCATTCAGGAACATCGCAAGAGCAATATTTTGCTTAACCAACTTTTGCGCAGTGGCACGAGCATTGGTGCTAACATTCACGAAGCAAATTATGCTTCCAGCAAAGCAGATTTCATCAACAAATTTCAAATTGCATTGAAAGAGTGTTATGAAACTGACTATTGGCTGGATTTGTTTCAACACACAAATATGATTTCAAAAAGCGAATATGACATCATGTTTGCACAGTGCAGCAAAATCAGAAAAATGTTGATTGCATCCATCAACACCGCAAAATCCAATCAAAATGAATAAAGAAAAGACAGAGAATTAAACTTCTCTGTCTTTTTAATATCTTCCATTGGGACGAAGTCCCGACAAAACATTACGCCCCGAAAGGGGCAATTCATGCACCACAGGTGCAATTCATGGCGCAGCCAATTCATGTCCATCAGGGCAATTCATTGCTCTGCCTGTGTTCTTCCTTCGGTGCGATCGCGCCTGTGATCAATCCCACAATATAATCAGGTGTGACGTCTGTGGTATTGACCGTGGCGATGGATTTGCCAAGGCGCAGCACGGTGATCTTATCCGACAGGCGGAAGACGTCTTCCATATTGTGGCTGATGAGCATGACGGCGGAGCCTTCGTCGCGGCAGCGGCGCATCAGGTCCATCACCTGTGCGGCTTCCCGTACGCCAAGGGCGGCGGTGGGTTCGTCCATCAAAAGAATTTTGGCGCCGTTCATCAGCGCTCTTGCACAGGCGATGCACTGGCGCTGACCGCCTGACATGTTGACCACACGGGCATCCACATCGGGGATGGTGACGTGAAGCCTGTCCAGCTCCTCAATGGTCTCCTGCCGCATGCGGCGATTGTTCAAAACACCCAGCCATTTGAAAAAGCCGCCGTACACCTCTTCCCTTCCAAGAAAAACGTTGGCGGAAACATCCAGCGCATTGACCAGTGCAAGATTCTGATATACCACGCCGATGCCGTAACTGCTTGCGGCACGGGGCGAGGTGATACGCACGCGCTCGCCTTCCACAAAAAACTCGCCGCGGTCGGGGCGCTCGTTGCCTGCGATCAGTTCCACCAAAGTGGACTTTCCTGCGCCGTTGCCGCCCACAAGCGCGTGGATCTGGCCCCCATATAATGTGATGGAGCAATCTTCCAGCGCCTGCACAGCGCCGAAGGACTTTGCCGCATGGCGGACTTGCAAAAATGGTGTGCTTTGCATGGGAATGTGCCTTTCATCCTAAAAACTTTTGTTAACAACATTATACCACAAACAAACTGCAAATACGTCATACTCT